>NHJX01000015.1 GCA_002169105.1 Gammaproteobacteria bacterium TMED226
CCTGTGAACCAATGGAAAGAATCTATAGAGATCCAGATACAGTTTATATGCTCTACACAGGTGGGACGACTGGTATGCCAAAAGGTGTAATGTATAAACAAGGTGAATTTCTTGTTTTTCTTTTTAGAACATTAAAAGCAATGGGCTATGACGTGCCAGAGGATATTAATAATTTAGAAGAACAAATTCATAATTTTAAAAAAGACGATACTTTTATAAAAAGTCTTATTGGTTGCCCTTTAATGCATGGCACTGGAATGTGGCTAGGTGCATTTTTGCCTTTATTACTTGGAGGCACTGCTATTACTTCAAAAAATCTTGGTTTTGATGCAGATCAGTTATGGACTCAAGTTGAAGATACTAAAACTACAAATATTGTTATCGTTGGGGATGCCTTTGCTAAGCCAATGTTAGATGCTCTTGATAGAGCAAATGAAGTTGGAAAACCGTATGATTTAAGTTCCGTTAAGGTAATCATATCAAGTGGAGTTATGTGGAGTGAAGAAGTTAAAAATGGTTTATTAAAGTATCATGATATGCAGCTTATGGATACGATGGGCTCTACAGAAGGAGGAATGGGTAGCTCAGTTTCAACAAGAGATAATCCACCAAAAACAGCAAAATTTTCTTTAAATCCAGGCGTTATAGTTATTGCTGATGATGGAGAAATTTTAGAACCAGGATCTAAAAAAATTGGCCTGATTGGAACAAGCGGACTTGTCCCAGTCGGATATTATAAAGATGAAAAAAAATCTGCAGAAACATTTAAAGAAGTTAATGGTATTCGATATAGTTTTCCAGGCGATTATGCAAAATTGGAAGAAGATGGAACTATTACTCTTCTTGGAAGAGGAAGTAATTGTATAAATTCAGCAGGAGAAAAAATTTATCCCGAAGAAGTTGAAGAAGCAATAAAAAGAAATAAAGAGGTTTTTGATTGCCTTGTAGTTGGTGTTGATGATAAAAAATTTGGACAAAAGGTTGTTGCTGTTGTGTCAATTGAAAAAAATAAAGAAACAAATGAAGCCGATTTGGTTGAATCAACCAGAGAATTTATTGCGGGTTATAAACTTCCAAAAAAAGTGATATTTGTTGAAGAGGTTCAACGGGCACCAAATGGAAAAGCAAATTACAAATGGGCAAAAAATGTCGCAGTTGAAAACTATAAATAATAAAAATATTTTATATAGTTGCTGGTTGCTTCTTATTTCTATAAACCTTTTTTCGTCTGAGCCCATTGCATACCTAAATACCTTAGGATATGAGCCTGCACAGAAAGAGATAGCATATAGTTTGAATGGCATGGTCACTACACAACATTTCTTAGCAACATCAGTTGGTGAAAAAATTCTTAATAAAGGTGGTAATGCATATGATGCATCGATTGCAATAGCTTTTACATTAGCAGTTGTGTTGCCAAGAGCTGGAAATATTGGTGGTGGAGGCTTTATGGTTATGTACGATAAAGATACATCAAAAGCATATTCCATAGATTATAGAGAAAAAGCACCAGAAAAATCTTATAGGGACATGTATCTAGATGCCGATGGTATATTCAACAAAGATGAACTTTCAACTTTTGGATATCTTGCTAGCGGTGTCCCAGGAACTGTTGCGGGTCTATGGGAAGTGCATAAACAATTTGGATCCCTGCCATGGAAGGATCTTCTTGAAGATGCAATTTTTTATGCAGAAGAAGGTTTTGAAATATCTCCATATATGGCAGATATTTTATATAAATATAATGAAAAAATGTCTTACTTTCCTGAGACTAAGAAAATATTTCAAGCCGATTTTCCAGATTTTAAAAATAGAAAATTATTTCAAAAAGATTTAGCAAATACTCTTAAAAAAATCTCTTTAAATGGTAAGGATGGTTTTTACAAAGGCGAAATAGCAAAAAAAATTGCTTATGATATGAAACTAAATGGTGGTCTTATTTCGCTCTATGATCTAGAAAATTATAATCCTGTATGGAGAGAGCCACTTACTTCTTCTTATAGAAATAATAAAATAATAACAATGGGTCCGCCCTCTTCTGGAGGAGTGCATATCATACAAATGTTAAATGTTTTGGAAAATTATAATTTGGACAGCCTTGAACATAATTCATCTCATTATATAAATCTTCTTACAGAAGTAATGAAATATGCATATGCTGACAGATCAAAATATCTTGGAGATCCAGATTTTTTTGACGTGCCAGTTAAAAGAATAACAAGTCATGATTATTCAAAAGAAATTTATGAAAAAATAAGTTTAGGCTCTAGCGCACCATCTATTGATATACATCCTGGCATGTATCTAGACAGTGAGAGCAATGAAACAACGCATTTCTCTGTTGCTGATAGTCAAGGGAATGTAGTTTCTTCAACCTATACTTTAAATTCTACTTTTGGATCTGGGGTGGTAATAAAAGGAACAGGCATATTAATGAATAATGAAATGGACGATTTTTCTGCAGCTCCAGGAATCCCTAATCAATTTGGTTTATTAGGTGCGAAAGCAAATGAAATTATTCCTAGGAAAAGACCTTTAAGTTCAATGACTCCAACTATCGTAATGAAAGAAGGAGAATTATTCTTCACAACAGGAAGCCCAGGTGGGTCAAGAATAATTTCTGCAGTACTTCAATCAATTTTAAATATTGTAGATTTTAAAATGAATTTGGAAGAAGCAACATTTGCTAAAAGAATTCATCATCAGTGGCAACCAGATATCTTAGATATAGAATTTTCAGTTGACACCAAAACAAGAAATGAATTAAAGGCAATGGGATATTATGTTGAAATAACAGAACCATTAACGTGCATTCAAACTATAATGTACAAAAATAAAAAGTATTCTGGTTATGGTGACTTTAGAAGACCCGATGCTTTGGCTTCAGGAAAAATAAATGATAGATAAGTTGATGGTCATTGGTCTTTATGCTCTCCCAGTTTTAGGTTTACTAGCTTTTTGTTTTTATATAACAAGAAAAAAATAAATTGAATAATATATTCAATTTTAATCATCTAAATAATTTTGATTCTATTTTAAATATAGATTTATTTATTTACTCTTTAATATTGCTTAGCATTGGCAGTTTTGCATCATCAATAATATTCCGATTTTCATTAAATCTAAAGAGTGATTCAAAAAGTATAAGCATGGTATCTCCGAGATCATTTTGTCCTAAGTGCAAGGAATCAATAAAATTAATACACTTAACACCTTTACTAGGTTTTTTAATTCAAAAAGGTAGGTGTAGTTCATGCAAAAAAAATATTTCTATCTTCTACCCTATTACTGAAATATCTTTTTTACTTTATGGACTAGTAGTAGCTTTTTTTTATGGTTTTGGGGTAGTTTTCTTTTTTCTTCTAGTATTATTTTTCTTATTTTATATATTATTTTTTTTAGATCTTAAATATTATTACCTTCCTATATCTATCAATTTACTGTTAATTCTTTGTGGATTTTTAGGAAATATTTTTTTAAATATTTTTGTTACTGATATTGCAATATTCTTTGGGTTATCACCATTTCTATTTTCATTATATGGCTTTCTGCTTGGCTATATGTCATTGTGGTTTATAAATTTTATTTTTAAATTCATTCGCAAAAAAGATGGCATTGGTGGTGGCGACTTTATATTATTTGGAGCTATAGGAGGATTATTTGGACCATTTTCATTAGGCTTAATTCTTT
Source organism: Gammaproteobacteria bacterium TMED226 (assembly GCA_002169105.1). GTDB lineage: Bacteria > Pseudomonadota > Gammaproteobacteria > Magnimaribacterales > D2472 > SAR86A. The sequence continues at coordinate 3,691 of NHJX01000015.1, forward strand.
TTCTGGGAGCTCTATGTGGTTGCTTTATATTTATTTTTTTTAACAACTCCTTCCAGGATAAAATCCCATTAGGCTCTTGTTTGATTCTAGGATCATTTTCCTATTTTTTTATAAAGAACTTTGAACTTTTAGAAAAATTTTTAGTCATATAAGTGTAGACCTTTGAATATCCTCTTTAAATTCATATCCCCTAGGTCTTATTAAAAGCAGACATTACGTCTGCTTTTTTTTATAAAAATATATTATAAGTATATGAAACAACTGCCTTTCTTACTTCTTTGGTTGCCTCAAAGTATATTGCGCAAACTAATCTGAGTGAACTATCTTATAGATTAGTTCCTTCATGGTGTATTTCATGTAATGAATTTAGTGATAGTGAAACTATTTTAAGATAAACGATTATTTAAATGGAGCGGGTAGAGAGGATCGAACTCTCATCAAAAGGTTGGAAACCTCTTATAATAGCCATTATACGATACCCGCTATTGAGGGTGTGATTATAATAAAAAAGAAAACATATTGCTCTCTTTTTTTAATTGACTGCAAAGGAGTAATAGATATTAGACTCTATGCATTGAGCATTGTTTAAAAATTCATTCTTGATTTCTCTTGCTTCAGGTGTATTTATCCAAAAATCATTTATTTTTTTTGAGTAATCTTCGCTATAAAAATTATTTATCCATATAAAATTATCAGCAACAAGTTCGTCCTGCAAGTATAGAATTTGATATGGAATCTTTAATGAAGACATTTGATTAAGGAATCTATCTACAGCTATTCTAAAAGTTCCATAATTAAAGCCCTCGTTATAATTGCATTTAAGGATTTCAGATGTATTTGGTAATGTTTTATCTATTATTTCAGAATCAAATAATGAAATTCCTTTTAACTCTGGTGTTATAAAATTACATGAAGCGATTTGATCAAAGCTCTTTAAACTTAAATCATTTATCAAAGGTGAATAGATGTCTTCATTTGAATTATTTTGAATATTTAATATAAACTTATTTTTATAATTGACCTTTGGGAAATATGCCCTTAATCTAAATTGGTTATTTTTATAGAATTTGTCTTTGACTAAGTCAGATAAAAAAATTTCAAGGGTTAGTAAGTTTGCACCATCTTTTAAAATGCATTCAACAAGATGATTAGAAAATTTATAATCAGGTACTATCAATGAGCTTGCATCAAAGCTACTGTCTGAATCAGGATTGCATGAAATTAAAAATAAAATAGGTATTAAGTACTTGAAGGAAGCTTTCATAGATTAATTATATGTAATATCACTATTTTTGCATGCATATAAATATTAAACTTGATAAATATTAAAATAATTTAGATTTAAATATATAACCTATGAAATGTTTACGAATAGTTTTTACTGATCAGTTATCTAAGAATAACCCGGTCTTAGTTAGGGTGCCACACGATGATATTGTTCTCTTTTATGAGCCAATGGATACCTTTTACGAAATAAATCATCATAAACAAAAAATTGTTTTTTTAATAAGCTCGTTAAGACATTTTGTAGCTAATCAAAAACTTACAAATATTATTCATAAAAAGGTTAACAAGAATTATAAATTAAGTTTTGATGCGTATTTAAAAGAGTTAGTTCTAGAACACAGTTTCACTAAAATTATAGTATCTAAGCCATCTGACTTTCAAATCAATAAAGATCTTATGTTCTTTTGCCAATCTAATAACATAGACTTAGAAGTACTTGAAGACAAAAAATTTATTTCATCAGAATCAGATTTTATTGACTGGTCATCAGATAAAAAAACTAGAATTCAAGAGTATTACTACAGGTGGCTTAGAAAAAAATATAACATTTTTATGAACGAAGACCTTACCCCTATTGGAGATAAATGGAACTTTGATAAAGATAACAGGAAGGGTGTATCCCAGCTAAAAGCAGTGATACCTGAAAGAAAGCAATTAAACTCTGACCAGATAACATTTGACGCAATGGTAGATGTTGAAGAATGTTTTCCAAAGTCTATCGGAAGTCTTGAAAATTTTAATTGGGCAGTCACACACGATCAAGCTGAAGAATTATTAGATGATTTTATTGAAAGATATCTAGAAAACTATGGCGCATTTCAGGATGCTATTAATAAAAATAATACATTCATGTTTCATTCCCTTTTATCTCCATATCTTAATTCAGGTTTATTAGACCCCCTTCTATGTATAGAGAAAGCTCAAAAAAAATATCATGATTCAAATGGATTAATTCCTGTAAATTCTATTGAAGGTTTTATAAGACAAGTTTTGGGATGGAGAGAGTTCATAAAAGGAATTTATTGGGAAAATATGCCTCAATATAAAAATCTGAACTATTGGTCACATAAGAAAAAGCTAAATAAAAATTGGTATGAAGGGACTACCGGCATACCTCCGCTAGATGATGCAATAATAGAATCAAGGGATTTCTCCTATACCCATCATATTAATAGGTTAATGATTATTTCAAATATAATGAATTTAGCTGGAACGAATCCTAATGAAATGTATAAGTGGTTTATGGAAATGTACATAGATGCTTATGATTGGGTTATGGTTCCGAACGTTTATGGAATGGGATCTTATGCAGATGGTGGAATATTCTCAACTAAGCCCTATATTTGTGGGTCAAGTTACATATTAAGAATGTCAAATTATCCTAAGGGTGATTGGTGTGAAGAAGTTGATGGGCTTTATTGGAGTTTTATAAATAAAAATATTAAATTTTTTGAATCCAATCCAAGGCTTTCGATTATGGTGAATACATTGAAGAAAATGGATAAAAATAGAAAAAGATTAATTTTTAAAAAAGCAGAAGAGTTTATAAAGAGAAATACTATTTAGTTTTTATAATCAAGGTCGTAAAGCAAAAAAGGTATTGCGCTATCTGACATTGATTCAATATTATGATCTAGTCCTTCAATCGATTTATAGCGCCATCTAAATGGTGTTTGGGATTGCTCTGCAAAATTAATTAAATTGTTAAAATAATTTTGACCGCGTTGATATCTATGCATTCCTTGTTTTCTTGCCCCTCTATTGGTGTTTAATGATGAATGATTGGGGTCGTTATCGTTATCACCAAGAAGAAATAAAACCTCTCTAGACAAGAACCATTCATAACGCGCCCTATCTAATGACATATTCTTTGTTCCAAATGGAAAAGGCTCATTATTTAAGAATGTATACCAACCAGCACTACCTATTGCAGCCTTTTCAATTCGCATATCTTCTCCATACATCATGTATCTATGAACAAATTGAGAGCCTCCTGAAAATCCAAATATAAGATATGTCTCAGAACTTAAATTATATTTGCTCTTAAAGAAAGTATAAAAAGAAGAAATTGAATTAGTTAAGTTTTTATCTGAATTAGTAATTATTTTCCCAGATGATGTTGCTAAACCGAGTGTGCTGTAATACCTATAACTCTGTTTTGAAAAAAAGGGAGCAACTAGAATTACATTTTTATTTTTAGCTTCTTCCAACCAGGCTTTTAAGTACCTTTCTACATCTCGAGATGCGCCATGGACAATAAACAAAACCTTTGTATCTTTATTAATTTCTTTTGGCAAGGAGTACCAAAGCTCAACGTCTGGTTTATCCCATGAAGCATAAGTTACTTTTTTTACATCATACGACTCAATATTTAATATAAGTATTAATAAAGAGCTAAAAAATAACAGTCGATATAGATTCATGTATTTATTCTATCAATGAATTTTGATTATTGGGTTAAAATAAATACATTAAAATATCTTAAAAAAATAATTGAAAAAATACTTCGACATTGTAAAAAAAATACATTCGTCATCTTTTAAGTTGACATTTGTTTCTAGTGGCGGAGGAACCAACGCAATATCATCATTGTTAAAAGTTCCTGGAGCAAGCAATACAATTCTTGAGTCATATATTCCATACTCAAAAGAGTCAATGGATGCGTTTTTAAATAAGAAAGTAGATCATTATTGCTCTTTGAATACATGTCTAAGCATGGCAGCAAATGCTTATAAGAAATCTAAGGATATTGCTGTTAAAACAAAATCTAAACATCTAATAGGTATTGCCATTACAGCAAACCTCGCCACAACTTATGAAAAAAAAGGAGATCATAAGTTTTTTATCGTTGTACAAACACATGACTATACAAAATATCTTGAATGTTATTTAGATAAAGGCAAGCGAACTCGAGAACAAGAAGAAGAATTAATAACTGAGTGTGCAATAAGCTTACTGGCTGAATCATGCGGTTATGAATTTAGCCTACCCGAGCTTGATGAGAACATAAAAATAGAGCAAATAAATGCTGAAAAATCATGGCAAAAATTATTTAACAATAAAGTAAGTTATATTTCGAATACTAAAAATAATCCTGAACTTATATTCCCTGGTACTTTCAATCCACTCCATGAAGGTCATATCAAAATGAAGGAATTGGCAGAAAAAAAAAACAGGTATGCATACCACATTTGAAATATGTGCTAGAAATGCTGATAAACCTCCTTTAACTTTTTATGAGATTAAGAGAACTCTTGATCAATTTCAAAATGATGAAAGTTGGGTTCTAACATCTGCAGGAAGGTTTAGTGAAAAAGCGGAAATGTTTCCTAATTCAGTATTTATAATTGGAGCAGATACTCTGTTAAGAGTATTTGATGAAAAATTTTATAATAATCATAAAGATATGATGGATCATATTAATAGATTTAATGATCATAATATCAACTTTCTAGTTTTTGGAAGAAAGGTTGATAAAAAATTTGTTTCGCTAGAAGGAATCAAAGTTCCCGAGATTATTAGGACTAGGTGTACTGGTTTTGAGGAGGCTAGCTTTAGAGACGATATTTCATCTACAGAATTGAGATTAATAAAGAATTAATTATGTGGAGGTAATTTTGCCTCAACAAACCATTCATGGATTCTTTTAACAGGATTAAATTTCTTAAGTCTCATTTTTTTATTTTCTAATGTAAAGCTTCTAGTTTTAATAGCTGTATAGTGATAAGTATGACTATCTCTAGTCTCACTTTCAGGTATTAAATATACTTTAGTTTGTTTTTTATCTGCCATAATTGTTGATGATTATACACAATGTAAATGAATTATATTCATTTAAGTTAATTTTTTATAAAACCCGAGATTCCCATACAATGGTGTCCTTTCTTTAGTGATAACCCCAATCGAAATCATTTCTAAAATATTCTTATGTGCGCCTTTTTTATTTCCAATAAACCTTTTTTTAAAATCTTCTTTATTTATAAATGGATGAATAGTTCTAATAAGACTTCCAGCTAATAAAACTCCATCTCCTGGAATAAAGGTTAATGATAGATCAGATAATACGTCGGCTAAAGATTTAATAAATCCATTAATAACCTCTTCTGCAATTTGGTCTTTTTCTAAAAATTTCTTAAAAATATCCTCAGAAGACAAATCAATACCTATCTTTTTTTTATAAATAGCTGATATGGCAGAACCAGATAGAACATTCTCAAGTGAAGTATCTTTTTCAATTTCAATATTATAATTTTGATGAAGTCTTGATGAAGAATTAGAGGTATTTCCAATTTCTGTTGGTATAACTATTTTGTTATCTATTGATAAAGCAGCACCAAGCCCAGTGCCAGGCCCTAAGAAAAGTATATTGTTATTAAAAGATTTCCCTTGTTTTAATGATTCTATGTTATTCGAAATAAAAGAATAGCTATGCGCTATTGCCTCCCAGTCATTTAAAAGATAGCAATTTTTTAGGCTAAACTTTTCTTTAATCTTGTTTGCATCAAAGGTATAGTCTCTGTTTGTCATAGTAATAGTATTCTTAATTTTTGGACCTGCAACTGAAATTATTAAGGTTTTGATATTATCTTTTTTCAAAAGTTCTTCAAGTTGAATGTCAAAGGTATTACCAATAAAAGGCGATTTAGAAATATTTGATATTTCATTTGATTTATCAGTTATAACTGCATGTCGCATATTAGTTCCACCAATATCAACCAATAATAGTTTTTCCATATGCCTAGTCTTTATAGGTGAGACCATAACCATATTCAAATAATGGGTCATAATCATCATCACCATTATTTAAAGGGTTAGAAGAATTGCTTGATGGCCATGAATAAGGTAGTTTTCCCTTAAAATCAAAATTTATTGAGTTATCTAAATTGCTAAAGATAACATCATTTATTCCCTCTATAGCAGTGCCAGGCAACCAAATACTCACAAATGCATTTGAATAATTTAATTCTTCATCAATAATTAAAGGTCTACCTGAAATAAAAAGTGAAATGATTGGAATATCCATATTTGAAATTGCTTTCATTTGATTAAGAATATTAATATTTTTTGAACTAAAATCCAGATCCTCAATATCACCAAAACCCTCAGCATAAGGAGTTTCACCGTATATCATAATTACATAATCTGGTTTATCTTTAAATGAACCATCTTTTGAATACTCTATACTGCCTCCAGAATCAATTATTTTCTCTGAAATTGAATCAAAAATACTTAAAGTATTAGGAAAATCATTATTGGATATTGAAGTCCCCTCCCATGTTTTACCTTGCCAGGTTATAGTCCAGCCACCCATTTGATTTTCAATGTATTTTGATTGTTCGCCTATAATTAGAAAACTTTTATTGGGTTTAAATGGCAATATAGATTCTTGATTTTTTAATAGTACTAAAGATTCTCTAACGGCTTTTCTTGCTAGGTCTCTATGAGAACTATGTCCAATAAAGTTTTGATTATATTCATGAGGAATCCTTCCATCAAATAACCCTAAGTGCTTTTTAACATTTAAAATCCTTAATACAGCATCATCCAATCTTTTAATATCAATAGCGCCTGATCTTACTTGCTCAAGTGTATTCCAGTAAAGAGGCTCCCATTCCGTTGGAACCATAAATATATCTACACCAGCATTAAATGCTTTAGGACAATTGTTATCTTCACAACCAGTAACTTGTCCATGGCCATTCCAGTCTCCAACAATAAACCCATCAAATTCCATTTGTGATTTTAAAACATCTGTTAAAAGATATTTATTTCCATGCATTTTTATTCCATTCCATGAATTAAAACTTGCCATTATTGATATTGCGCATGAATCTATTGCGTCGTAATATGGTTTTCCATGAACTTCTTTTAGTTCAGATTCTTTAGAAATTGTATTGCCTTGATCAATGCCTTTATCAGTTCCACCATCACCAAGAAAATGTTTTGCAGTTGCTAAAACATGTTGATCGCTAAGGAAGCTATCTCCCTCACCCTGAAGGCCTAATATAAAATTTTTACCAAGTTCTGAAACTAAATCTGAGTTTTCTGAGTAACCTTCGTAGGTTCTTCCCCATAAATCATTTTGCGGAACAGCTATTGTTGGAGCAAATGTCCATATTATGCCGGTAGAGAGAACTTCTTTTGAAATTGAGCTACCAATTTCTCTAATTAGTGAACTATTCCTAGTGGCTCCCAAAGCAATATTATGAGGAAAAATAGTAGCGCCAATTACATTGTTATGACCATGAACTGCATCAGTACCCCATAAAATTGGAACTTTAATACCGGCAACTTCTGTTGAAACATCATAGTAATCTTTACTAAGGTTCTTCCAATCTTGAATTGTGCTATTTTTATTTTGATTTGGAAATCCACCACCTCCATTCAATATAGTTCCAAAATGGAATCTTTTTGCCTGATCAGGAGTAACACTATTAATTTCAGGCATGATGATTTGACCAACTTTTTGTTCTAAAGTCATTTTATCTAAAATGCTTTGAGTAAAAACTGAATTATCTTCAAGCTTGCAATCATTAGGATTAGACCAATCAACTTGAGCAAATATTGAAGTATTAAAAAATAAAAGTATTAAAAATTTTTTCATAATAATTTTATGCAAAAGCAACATAAATACATACAAGAGCATAAATAATAATCATAGTATTTAAATTAAATGCTTTTGATGTCGAGAAGTTAATAGCGCTAAGATCAATTGCTTTTTCTTGATCTTTATAGCCTTGGAGGAAAGTAGTAAGTAAACATCCTATTGAAGATAGGATAAATACTATTGTCATTCTATGAATAAATGGTAATTCTGGAAACTGAATGCTAAATACAACTGAAGCAGCTAATGATATTAATACTGCTACCAAAACAGACATAGAAGTAGCTTTTTTCCAAAATAAAGCTACCAGAAATATCACAACAATCCCTGGTGAGAAATATCCAGTAAAATTCTGAATGTATTGAAAAATAGACTCAAAGCTTCCTAATAAAGGCTTAGCAATTATAGCTGCAATAAATAATGAAACTATTACAGTTAATCTTCCTATACTAATAAGTTCTGATTGCGAGACATTCTCACCTTTAAAATATTTATATACATCCATAGTGAAAATAGTACTTATACTATTACTCATTGAAGCTAATGAAGAAACTATGGCAGCTATTAATGCAGCAAAAGTTAGACCTAGTAGACCATTTGGTAATAATGACATCATTGTTGGATAAGCCTGATCAGGAGCTTCGAGTACTGGAAAAAGAATTGCTGCACATATCCCAGGTAAAACAATAACTATTGGCATAAGTAATTTTAGATATGCAGCAAACATTACACCTTTTTGGGCTTCTTTTATATCTTTTGCTCCTAATGCTCTTTGAGTAATATATTGATTAAAGCCCCAATAGAAGAAATGGCCAATCCAAACTCCAAGACCTAATAGTATCCATATGCCAGGTAAGTTTTTATATGATGGATTGTCGGCAGATAAAACCATATCAAATTTATCTGGCATTTCAGACATGACTATACGCATGCCTTCAATAACTCCAGGAGATTCGGATGATGAGGAAATTGTGTTTAAAGCTATATATGAAACTGCTAATCCACCAAAAATTAGAAGAACAACTTGGACAGCATCTGTCATTGCTACTGCTTTTAATCCCCCGAATAATGAATAAGCTAGAGAAAATAGAGCTAGTATTATTAATCCATAAAATAAGTCCAATCCCGTAAGAGCGTTAATAGCCAGGGATCCTAACCAAAGAACGGATGTTAGATTAATAAATACATATACGATTAACCAAAAAAAAGACAAAACCAAACTAACTCTCTTATCAAATCTTTGTTCTAAGAATTGAGGCATGGTATATATTTTTTTTTCTAAAAATATTGGTAAAAAATACTTTGCCATTACTATAAGGGCTATTGCAGCTGTTAGTTCCCACACAGCAATAGCCATGCCCACAACAAAACCTTGGCCAGACATTCCAATAATTTGTTCAGCAGAAATATTTGCAGCTATCAAAGATGCACCAATTGCCCACCATGGCAGAGATCTTCCAGCTAAAAAATAATCTTCTGCACTTCTTTCATGAGCAGAGTTTTTTCTTGAAACATATGTAGCAAGACTTATTATTCCAACACAATATAATGAAACGATTATCCAATCTAACGTATTAAACATATTTGCCTATTCTTTGATATTTGAGCTCTATTGTAACAATTATTCGAAAGAGCTTTCTAGAAATTTCATATCATTTAAAACTGTAATCAAATGATTAATAAACTTAACTGCATATACGCCATTAATAACTCTGTGATCATATGATAAAGATATAGGTAATAACTTTTTAGTTTGAAGTTTCATTTTATCCAATTTAACTGCATCAAAAGTTTTCGATAAGCCTAAGATTGCTACTTCTGGAGGATTTATTATTGGTGTAAAAAATTTTCCACCAACACCACTGAGAGAAGAAATTGTAAAAGTTGATCCTGAGAGCTGGTCACTTGTAAGTCTTCTTTTTTTTGCAAGTTTTGCTAACTCGGTTATTTCTGAAGAAATTTTAATTATTGATTTTTTTTCAACATCTTTAATATTTGGAACTATTAGTCCTGCATCTGTATCAACAGCAATACCTATATTATAAAAATCTTTATATATTAAAGAATCTAATCCTGGTGAAAGCGAGGTATTTATTTCTGGAAAATACTTCAATGATTCAACGGTTGATTTTATTATGTAAGCTAATGGTGAAATCTTTACTTTATTTTGTTTATAAAGCTTATCGCGAAGTTTCAATAAATCGGTTATATCTATTTCCTCATGCTGCGTTACATGAGGAATGCTAACCCATGATGAATGAAGGTTATCTAATGCTGTCCTTTTAAATTTAGAGAGTTTTTCTTTTTTAACTTCGCCCCATTTTGAAAAATCAATTTCTTTCCTTAATGGGATGTTTGTTCTATTTGATTGATTTTCAAGGAAAGTTTTTACATACAGATGAAGGTCTTCTTTTAAAATTCTACCCTTAGGCCCTGACCCAGAAACTTGATTAAGATCAATTCCAAACTCTCTTGCTAATTTTCTAGTAGCCGGCCCTGAATGGATTGAATTTTTTTTACCAACATTTAAGTCTAGTTTTCCTTTTCTGTAGTCTGACATAATATTAGCAGCATCATCTACTGCAGATGGAAGCTCTTCTTTTATTTCATATATCTCAGATTCTTTAATTTCAGCAATTTTACTATCGTCAGCTTTTCTAGGTTTAGATTCACTTACTTCAATCTGCAAAAAAGGTATACCTATTTTCACTTTATCGCCAATATTAAGTAACACCTTCCTCACTTCTCCTTCTATGGATGCCGGTATTTCCATTGCTGCCTTATCGGTTTCAAGAACTATGATAGGCTCTTCAGAATCAACTTTTTGTCCCTCTTTTACACAAATTTCAATTACTTCAACCTCATCAAATTCACCAAAATCAGGAAGGTTTATAGTTATTAATTCAGACATTAAACTTGCCAAGGATTAGGTTTCTTTGGATTGACTTTTAAATCTTTATAAATTTTTTCGATTTGATTTTCTGGTATCTGATTGTTTTTAAATAGAGAATATATTGCTGCTCTAGCAATGCTTTGAGAATCTACCTCAAAAAAATCTCTTAAGTTTTTTCTTGTATCGCTTCTTCCATATCCATCTGTTCCAAGTGTAATATATTCGTTATTAACATAAGGTCTTATTTGCTCGGCATATATTCTCATGTAGTCTGTTGCTGCAATAGTTGGTATTGCATTCTCGATAAAACATTTTTCAACATAATTGATTTCATTTTCATCCAATGGATTTAATTGATTTAATCTTTCTGCTTCCATGCCATCTTTTCTAAGTAGGTTGAAGCTTGTAACACTCCACACTTCTGAATTTATATTAAATTTCTCTAATATTTCTGAGGCTTTCAATGCTTCATTTAAAATTGCACCAGAACCTAACAAACGAACCATTGGTTTGTTTGTTTCTTTAACCCTGTACATACCTTTAATAATTCCCTCTTCAGAACCTTTTGGCATTTCAGGATGAATATAGTTTTCATTAATTGTTGTTATATAGTAAAAGTAATTTTCTTGATCGACATACATTTTCTGAATACCGTCTTTAACTATTACAGCTACTTCATATGCATATGCAGGGTCATAAGAAAGACAGTTAGGAATCGTTGATGAGAGAATATGACTATGTCCATCTTGATGCTGTAAACCTTCGCCATTAAGTGTTGTCCTTCCTGATGTCGCTCCGATCAAAAATCCTTTAGCTTGTGCATCGCCAGCCGCCCAAGATAAATCATGGACTCTTTGAAAGCCAAACATTGAGTAAAAAAGATAAAAAGGGATCATAGGAAAATCATAGTTTGTATATGCTGTTGCTAGAGCTGTCCAAGCACTAAATGCACCTGCTTCAGTTATTCCTTCTTCCAACATCACACCTTCTTTAGATTCCTTGTACCACATAACCTTATCGGCATCTTCTGGTTCATACTTCTGCCCAGCAGATGAATAAATTCCAACTTGCCGAAATAATGGTTCCATTCCGAAAGTTCTTGCCTCATCTGGAACTATTGGAACTATTCTTTTACCAATATCATTATCTTTTAATAAATCAGTAATAATTCTAACTATAGCCATAGTGGTTGAAATTTTTCTTTCACCACTTGATTCATATAGTTTTGTAAATATTTTTTCATTCGGCATCGGTAATACTTCAGATGAAATTCTTCTCCTAGGAATGAAACCACCAAGTTTTTTTCTTGTTTTTTTGAGATATTGAATTTCTGGTGAGTCCTCTGGAGGTCTTACATAAGGAAGATTTTCTATCTCAGAGTCTGATACAGGTATATCGAATCTATCTCTAAATGACTTTAGATTATCCATTGATAATTTTTTTACTTGGTGTGTAGTGTTATCAGCTTCTCTTGATCCAACTCCATAGCCTTTTGTTGTTAAAGCCAAGACCACAGTCGGAGCACCTTTTGAATTTACTGCTTTATGATAAGCAGCATAAACTTTATAAGGATCATGACCTCCTCTGTTTAATCTATATATATCTTCGTCTGTGAGATCTTTTACCATTTCTAAGACAGAAGGATTTTTGGCAAAGAAGTTTTCTCTTGTATAAGCCCCACCCTTCGCTTTAAAGTTTTGTAACTCGCCATCAACAACCGCATCCATTATCTCCTGCAATTTTCCTTCGGTATCTTTAGCGATGATAGGATCCCATGACCTTCCCCATATAACTTTTATAACATTCCATCCTGCACCTCTAAAGGAACCCTCTAATTCCTGAATAATTTTTCCGTTGCCTCGAACGGGTCCATCTAGTCTTTGTAAGTTGCAATTAACAACAAAAACAAGATTTTCTAATTGTTCTCTTCCTGCTAAGCCTATTGCACCTTTTGACTCAGGCTCATCCATTTCACCATCGCCACAGAATACCCAAACTTTTCTATCATTTCTTGGCACCAATCCACGAGCAGAAAGATATCTCATAATATGAGCTTGATATATACCAAGGATGGGTCCAAGCCCCATTGAAACAACAGGGAATTGCCAGTATTCTGGCATTAACCAAGGATGAGGATAGGATGATAATCCAGGCTTAGTAACTTCTCTTCTAAAATTATCAAGATCATCTTCATTTAAATAACCTTCTAAAAAACTTCTAGCATAGATACCTGGTGATGAATGACCTTGGTAATAAATTAGATCTTCTAAGTGATCTTCTGAGCCTCTAAAAAAATAATTAAATCCAACATCATAGAGAGTAGCTGCAGATGAAAAAGTTGCTATATGACCACCGAGCTCATCATCATTTTTATTTGCTTTTAAGACCATAACAAGTGCATTCCATCTAATTAAGGACCTAATTCTTCTTTCCATAAAAAGATCACCGGGCATCTGTGCCTCTTCTTTGACAGGGATGGTATTTTTAAACGGAGTAGTTAAATTATATGAAGGAATAGTGCCTTCTTGGTTTAGTCTTTCTGCTATTTTGGTTAGCAAGTATGAGGCTCTTTCAAGCCCTTCTTCCTCAATCACACTATTTATAGCTTCAAGCCATTCTGAGGTTTCAATTGGGTCTATATCTTTTGATGACAAAGCAATTTCCTTTAATTATTAAATTTTACAATACTTTTAAGAATTGTTATTTAAAAATTAATTATTTGTATAGCTTCTGAGTGATCTTCAGAGAAAATACCTGAAACCATTATAAATTTTAAATTTTGCTTTTTTTTGTAATATGTTTTTAAAACGCTTTCTGCTTTTTTTAAAGTTTTTTCATGATTATTAAGTCTTGGTATATAAAAAGCTAAAGAAGAGCCAACCAATGAAAGTTGTTTTAATGTATTTTTATTATTTGTAAATGTAAAAATAGGTATTCCATTTGGTTTTGCATTCGATATAAAGTTTGCAGTTGCACCAGTTCTTGTTACGGCTATTATTCCATCAGCATTTATAGATTCTGCTAAGTTTTTTGCTGCAACAGCAATATATTCCCAATCCGAACTAGTAATTAGGTTTCTTTCATAGCCTAAGGTTTTAAATTTTTCAGTCTTAGAAGATATGGATTTTATAAATTCGACACAATCAATTGGATATCTACCAATACTTGTTTCACCTGAAAGCATCAACGCATCTGCTCCCTCATAAATAGCATTAGCAATATCAGTTACCTCTGCCCTTGTTGGTGTAGGATTTTTAATCATAGACTCTAGTAAATGTGTAGCAACAATTGAACGTTTGCCCCATTTAGCACAAGAATACATTATTTTTCTTTGAATATTCGGCAAATCAGTAAGACTGGTTTCAATCCCCAAATCTCCTCTAGCAACCATTACACCCCAAGCGGATTGACAAATCTCGTCAATATTATCAAGCCCTTCTTGATTTTCAATTTTCGCTACTATTTTAGCTTCTGATTTATTTTCTTTTAATACTTCATGAAGTATCTCTAGATCTTTTGCGCTTCTGACAAAAGATGCGGCTATAAAATCTACATTATGCTTTATTCCAAATTTAATATCTTTTATATCTTTAGCAGTAACTGATGGCATATTAACTCTAACCCCAGGTAAGTTAACATGACGCTTTGAACCTAATTTCCCACCATGAAGAACTTTACATTTGAGTGTTTCTGATTCTTTTGAAAGTACTTTAAAATTTATCAACCCATTGTCTACAGATATTCTAGAACCAACTTCGACACTGTGAATAAGTCCTTTGTAATTAACTTTAATAGAAGAAGTTTCTACATCTATTTCATCTCTTATAGTTAAAGTAACGTTGTCTCCAACATTTAGCTCAATAGGCATTGCTGTATCACCAGTTCTAATTTCAGGCCCTTGTGTATCTAGTAATATGCCTATTTTTGATGATATTGCAGCATCAGATTGATTAATTTTATCAATTCTGTCAATTACAGTTTTGGCCGACTTATGAGTAGCATGAGACATATTGATTCTAACCACATTCATACCAGCTTTATGTAACTTACGAAGACAGGTAATGCTTTCAGTTGCAGGACCAACAGTACAAATTATTTTAGATCTAGTAAATGTCATAACATAAGAATACTAAAGAATATCTAACAATATGCAAGACAAAAAAAAACAGAGCAAGCTCTGTTTCTTAAATTCGAGTTCCTCAGGGGTCTAAAGTGAGATTCTCTTTAGCTCCTTGGATTCCTTCTCTTGAATCCTTGGTGGATTTATAAGCTGTTTTTTATCATCGACTCTTATAAATGCTTTCACCCTTTGGTCTCTACCTTTAATTTTTCTCTATACTTTTCCGTCTGCAGTTGGTCAATAGTCGAAAATTATTGGTAAGAGTTATATTACTCTTGTTAGTCCCATTGTCAACACTTTTTATAAAAAAAGATTAATTATTTTTATTATTATTTTTAAAGGTAGTAATTTTGCGCTTTTATCTGTTTAATATATCTTATATGAAAGCATTCTTTTCAAAAAATCAGCCTCTTCGGTCATACAAAACTAATTTGAAATCTTTAGATTTAATTTCACAAACTGCATCAGAACTTCCTAAGCTGTTACTAACAAATAAGGTTCAAAAAAAAATTGATAACTTAAATAGTAATAGTTTTGCTGTGGATGTTTTAATTAAAAATAAAAGAAAGAAAGAAATTAATTTGGCTATGTCTCACTTAAGTTTTATTGCTCATGCTTATATTTGGGGCGGAGATAAACCTAGAAGTATTCTTCCTGAGGTGATAGCAAAACCATGGGTTCAATTATCAACATATCTTGGCAGGCCTCCAATACTTAGCTATGCAAGTTATTGTTTGGATAATTGGTACAAAATTGATCCTAAAGAACCCGTCTCACTTGATAATGTAGCACTAATTAATAATTTCTTAGGTGGTGTAGATGAAGACTGGTTTGTAACGATCCATGTCTGTATTGAAGATGCTGCTTCAGATGCTATAGATGCTGCATATAAATTATCTTTATTGAATCAAAAAAATAAGGTTAATGATTTTTCAAAACAACTTAAAAGAATAATTGCTTCATTAAAGAAAGTTAATCATATCTTTTCGCTTATGCCTGAAAAATGTGATCCATATATTTACTATCATCGGGTAAGACCATATATATTTGGAACAAAAGATAATCCAGATCTTAAAAATGGTTTGATATATGAAAATCAATTTGATAACGAACCTCAATTTTTTAGAGGTGAGACAGGTGCACAAAGTAGTATAATCCCTTTTCTTGATGGAGCTCTTGGTATTGAGCATAGTAATGATAATTTAAGACCCTATCTTAATGAAATGAGAGATTACATGCCGCCAAATCATAGAAAAATGATTGACAATGTTGAAAAGAAATCGAAAGCAAAAACTTATATCAATAAATCTAAAAAATTAGTTAAAGAATATAATGATTGTCTTGAAGAAATAAGAAGATTCAGGGCGCAACACTTGGAATATGCTGCCTCATATATTCACAAACAGTCACAAATTCAAAATCCATTTGGAACAGGTGGTTCAACTATAAGAGGTACAGGTGGAACACCTTTTATGAAGTACCTAAAAAAACATAGAGATGAAACTGGTAAGCAAAAAGTTAATAAATAAACTAATCCAGCCCTTCTACTACAACTACCAACCTCTTAGATGAATTTTTTACAAACTGCATGGCTGATTGATATGATTCTGAATTATAGCAATCTAAAGCGTCCTGATATGATTTGAATTCAACAACAACTGTTCTATCAAAACCAACTTCCTCAAATTCAACTTGATCACCACCTCTTATTAGAAATTTTCCATCAAATTGCTTAATAATGCTTGTAGCAAGTTTTACGTACTCTGAATATTCCTGTTGATTAGAAATATTTGCCCTAACAACCCAGTATCCTTTGCTCATATTACTTTCTTCTTAATCGCATTTTATGAAGAATGGGTTCGGTGTAACCACTAGGTTGGGCTTTGCCTTTCGTAGCTAAATCACAGGCAGCCTTAAATGCGATTCCATCAAAAGATGGAGACATTTTTTTATAATTTACATCACCTGAATTTTGTTCATCAACCACCACAGCCATTTTTTTCATAATTTCTAAGACTTCTTTTTCTGAACATAAACCATGATGAAGCCAGTTGGAAATATGTTGACTTGATATTCTGCAGGTTGCTCTATCTTCCATTAAGCCAACATTGTTTATATCTGGCACTTTAGAACAACCTATTCCTCGGTCTACCCAGCGAACAACATAACCCAATATACCTTGAGCATTGTTTTCAATTTCTTTTTGTATCTCTTCTTTCGTAGGGAATTCATTTTTATTCATAAATGGTATTAATAATAAGTCATCTAATTTAGCCTTTTCTCTTTGTAATATCTTTTCTTGCTCTTCTTTAACAAAAATTTGATGATAGTGCATAACATGAAGAGTTGCAGCAGTTGGAGATGGCACCCATGCACAGTTTGCTCCTGCTTTTGGATGCATGGTTTTTGTTTTATACATTTCTAACATTTCATCTGGCATTGGCCACATTCCTTTGCCAATTTGTGCTTTGCCAAGGAAGCCAGTTTCTAAACCAATATCTACATTCCAATTTTCATATGTATTAATCCATTTTTTATTTTTCATAGCTGCTTTAGTTACCATTGGACCAGCCTCCATGCTTGTATGTATTTCATCACCAGTCCTATCAAGAAAGCCTGTATTTATAAAAATAACTCTGTCTTTTGCAACTTCAATACATTCTTTTAAATTTAGAGTTGTTCTTCTTTCTTCATCCATTATTCCTATTTTAATTGTCTTCTTTGGTAGATTAAATATTGTCTCAATCTCTTCAAACAGATCGCATGTGAATTGAACTTCTTCAGGCCCATGCATTTTAGGTTTAACTATATAAATACTTTTTGTTTTAGAATTTTTATAAGGGCCGTTTCCAATAATGTCATGAATTGAAATACAGGATGTAAAAAATGCATCCATAATGCCTTCAGGAACTTCATTATCATTAGCATCTTTTATTGCCGGGTTAGTCATCAAATGGCCCACATTTCTAACAAGCATCAAGCTCCTTCCTGGTAATAAAATTATCTTTCCGTCTTTAAGAAAATATTTACGATCAGGATTTAACTCTCTCGTAATGAACTTACCATTCTTATCAAAAGATCTTTTTAAATTTCCTTTCATCAGCCCTAACCAACTTCTGTAAACTACAATTTTATCTTCTGCGTCTACCGCTGCTACAGAATCTTCACAGTCTTGAATAGTTGTAATAGCTGATTCCATTAATATATCTTTTATACCAGCAGTATCATCTTGCCCAATAGGATGATCTCTATCGATCTGAACTTCAAAATGTAAATTATTATTTTTAAATAATAGGCCAAAAGCTCCCTCACCCCTGTCCATATATCCAATATATTGTTTCTTATCTTTTAAATGTGTCGTTGATTTATCCTTTAATGTCATTAGTAACTCACCATTGATAAATTCAAATTTGATTACATTGTGATAATCCCCATTTACTAAAGGAACTGTGTTGTCTAAAAAATTCTTTGCAAAAGCTATCACTTTATCGCCTCTTACAGGGTTATAACCACCTTCTTTAACAGCGCCATCAGTTTCACTAATGATGTCTGTACCGTAAAGCGCATCATAAAGGCTACCCCATCTTGCATTAGCAGCATTTAATGCAAACCTTGCATTCATAACTGGCACAACAAGCTGTGGTCCAGCAATCTTTCTGATTTCAGGATCAACATTTGATGTACTTATTGAAAAGTTCTTGCTTCGAGGCTGCAAATAACCAATCTCATTTAAGAATTTCTTATATTTATCTAAATCAAATTCCGAATGTTTATTTTCTATGTGCCACTTATCTATTTGATCTTGTAAAAGTTGTCGTTTGATTAAAAGATCTTTATTGCGTTGTGAAAATTTATTATAGATATTTTCAAAAGAAGTCCAAAAATAATCTGGTGTAATATTTAATCCAGGTAACATTTCATCTTTAACAAAGGTTTTGAGATTTTCTGATATTTTTAATGAAGTCTGACTAGTTATGGTATTTGAAGATTTAAATAAGGAGAATAATTTTGATAGAGCATCCATATAGAAATTATAACAAGTTGATGTAATTAACCAATAATTATGAAATTATCTTATTTATTATTTTTACAGCATCATATTGCCATATATTCTTTGTTCTATATGAAATAATATTTGTGTACCTCATCATCATATTTCTTATAGTGATTAAAGTATTGTTATTGGTATGATTCAATCTTGCTTGATTCATTGATGCCTTTTGTATTTTTCTTATCCGCTTAAGTCTAAGTGATTTATATAAATTCTGTATTTTTAAAAAATCATACTTAAATTCTTTAATTAAATTACCAAAAATATATGCGTCTTCGAGGGCCAAACATCCTCCCTGCCCAATAAATGGGACAATTGGATGAGCTGCATCTCCCAAGAAAGTAATATTTTCTTTAAATAAATCATTTATTTTTGGTCTTGTATAGACACCCCATTTGTATAAATGATTTTTATGTTCACTAATCAGGTATTTATCTAGAAGAAAAGATGGTAGTTCTGATTTGATATCATCAAAATTGCCCTTTTCTTTCCAGGATTCACTATTATTTTTATTATTCTTTAATGCGGCAACAAAGCTCAATTGACTATCGTTTATTGGATAGGTTACCGCATGATAGTGAGATCCAAGATAAAAATTTATGTCTTTCTGATTGGTATTAATTATTGATCTCCAGACTGAGTACCCACTATAAATAGGGCTTTGATTATTAATAAATGATTTATCCCTACATAAAGATTTAATGCCATCACATGCAGCAATATGAGCAACAGTAATATTAATATTATTTAAAAAAGACAGGGTTTTTTTAGACAAATTAATATCTATCAATTCATGATCAAATAAGATATCGCCTTGAAGAGATAAGTATTCATCTAATAGAACTTTATATAATGATTGCCTAGATGTTGTGACAACATCAACCGGTATAGATGTGATCATAGAAGAATTAGAATAGAAATTTGTTTTGAATGGATTTGCAGAAACCATTTTTAATTTATTTAGAAGATTTAATTCTTCTAAGATTTTTAGTCCATTTGGTGAAATTGATATTCCTGCACCATATTCGCTAACAGTATTATATTTTTCAAATACAACACAAGGGATATTATGTTTTTTTAAAATAATTCCAAGCATCAAACCTGAAATTCCTGCACCAATTATTGCAATATGATTTTTTTAAATACTCACAAAATTATTATGCCTTTTTATTGATAAAAAAAAAGGAAGCTAAAAAGCTTCCTTTTTTAAATCAACTTATTTTAATTTCTTACCGGAACAATGCCATAAGTTCTTTCGTTTTCACATGAGCCACCAAGATCCTGAAGCGCTTTAAGTTCAGGCATGCTTTCAGCAGTTGCATCACCCCAAAAGTTTGTCCAATTTTTTCCATAATCAGCAATTGTTTCAGTTGTGACTAGCTGAACAAAATCATAATCCCATGCGGATGGAACTCCAGATGATGGAAAGATCATCTTTCTGCCAGCAACATCGCCCAATTCTTTTGCAGCTTTAGCATAAGCATAATACGCATTGTAATAATCTTCAGTTGAGACGCCTTCTGCCAACTTACAATCAGAATATACTGCATATGATGATTGGCCACTTGGTGTTTCTGAAACTACTCTTTGCCATGTATAGGTGGTCTGATTTCCTGGTTCAAGAATTTTGTTTAATTCTGTAAGTAGTTTTTGGCCATTATTGAACCAATGGTCATTGCCTCTAAAATGTGCTTCCGGGTTAGGACTAATGCCAACCCAAACAAAATCATGTGGGTCTTCTCCGCTATGGTAGTATGGAACAAGCAATGCAGCTGTATAATCTTTAAATTCATCAGAACTGTTAGCCCATTTATTCCATTTTTTAGCCCAATTCATCATATCATCCATGTCCTTTCCATCTTTGAATACGCTAACGTAATATTCAGCAACATTAGGCTGATACTCAGGTGAATCATGATCATCAGCTAAGACTGTAAAACTAACAATTAAACTCAAACTTAATAATATTCTCATCTTTTTCTCCTTAATTAAAAATAATTCTATCTAACATCTCAACTCTAACTATTTCACGCATATCTTCGTAACCTTGAGCTGTAGATTTTTGATCTTGTTCGGAAATAACTTTTCTAAACTTCTTTTCAAATTCCGCTTGCTGTTCATCTGACCATGGATCCATTGCTGCGTAATTTGGGTATGTAATTGATAAATAAACATGTCCATTATTACCAACATAAACATTAAAACCATCAATGATTCCCATATCCATTTGAATTTGGTTAGCAGCTACCCATGTAAGCTCTAATCCATCAAGATAATCTTGAATATAGTTAGTTTTAACCTTTACTACTGTTAGTTCAATAACACCTGGTGCTGATTCTCTAGATTCCTCTTCTTGGGTAAAAGCTGTAATGGAAAATACCAACATCGAAACTAATAAAAATCTCATAAAATTCTCCTCTATTATTAATAAATGAGTTAACAATATAACACTTCATTAAGAAACTTTTGATACAAATATGTATCTTTTTTGTTACTAATTTATTAATCCATAAAGATTATATTGTGATACAAAGTCCCAAATCTCTTGACTGGCATCTATATTATAATTTTCTATATAAGGCCAATTGTGTCCCATCTCTGGATGAAGTATTAATTTAACGTTAACTTCATTCAAGCAATTTCCATATGTATCAAAATTAATTAACCCCATTTGATTAGAATATTTTATTAACCTTTCAGGCTGATCATTGCAAGAGTTATAAGCAACCCAGTAGCCTATTACATCATTAATACTTTTTGACCATCCGCTCCCAAGATATGGAACCGTATTATCTTGAACGCCATGAATTTGCATAGCTGCAGTTGGGTGAGATGGCGAACAATCATCATAAGTATCAATGGTCATTGATCCAGTTACTGAGACAACTGCTGCAAAAGTATTATCAAGATTGCATGCTAAGTGATAGCTCATATAACCACCATTAGACATCCCAGAAGAATATACTCTTGTTTCGTCAATTGAAATTTTATCTTTTAAATAATCAATAACAGTATCAATAAATTCAATATCTTTAGCAGTGCTTTTAGAAGTCCAACCACCATTATTCCAGTGAGTATTTAACCCATTGTTAATTGTTCCTTGCGGATATATAACAATAAAATTATTTGAATCAGCTATGGGTTCATAGTTTGTGTAATTAAAATGATTCATTGCAGAAGAACCATACCCATGAAGAGCAAATAAAACAGGAATGCTTGAATTAATATCAAGATTTGAAGGTTCATAAATATAATAAAATCTTTCAACGGCATCATGAATTAGATTGCACCTGGAAAGATTTGTTACTTGAGTATTTATACAAGTTTCATTTGTAGAATCTGGCGGCTGTGAAATAGGAAGGCTTGTTTGGTTATCTGAGCTTGATGATCCTCCTCCACATGATGCAACTAATATAAGAATTAAAAAAATTTCATGAGTTTTCATTTAATAATTATAGATTAGCTAATAAAAAAGGGGGAGCAAATGCTCCCCTGAATAATCTAAATTATTCGTTATTCAACATTGTAGCCAGTTACATTAGACAGTATTGATACATTCATTAACTTCCTATTATCTCCAATTTTTTTAGAAAATTTAGCAAAAGAATCACTTGAATATAATACCTCTCCGGATTCCATTGCCTGTGCAACACTTCCAGCACTTGTGTAAGCGTAATGCGTATAGTAATTTACACTACCTCCAACTTGTTGACGAAGACCATAGCTTCCAACAATATTACCAGCATCTTCTTGAGCTTTAATAAGCTTTGAATACTCTTTTGCATAAGATGCGGGATCAGAAACTTGCATTCTATAAATTGTATAAACTTGATTATTTTCAGGGTCTTGATTTCCTCCACCCATAAGTTTCATATTGAGTGATTGTTCAACAGGTTCAGCTATTGCAGATGTTTTAGCTAAAAAGGATAGAAATACAGGATTTGAAAATGATTCC
Organism: Gammaproteobacteria bacterium TMED226; assembly: GCA_002169105.1. Classification (GTDB taxonomy): domain Bacteria; phylum Pseudomonadota; class Gammaproteobacteria; order Magnimaribacterales; family D2472; genus SAR86A. The sequence goes on from NHJX01000015.1 coordinate 26,601, forward strand.
GTACCCGCTCCAAGACTTGCAGTATCTTCATAATTTAAAACAACAACATGCGTTGCATCATCATATCCATTAAATACATATTGATGTATTGAAACTGCTGCAGGGAATGATTTACCCCAATCAGTTGCCATAAGCTCATCCATGGCTTCAACATAAGCTGCTGGATTAGAAACTTTAACTGAATAGGTGGCCAAATAACCTGCTGCAATAATTGATTGCGACGATATTAATACAATAGCAAAAAGGCTATAAATAAATTTTTTCATAATTTTCTCTCCTATTAAATATGAGTTTAAATAATATAACATCGAGCCTAAGGATAAGTGAGAATTATGTATATATTGTATATATAAAATTGGTGCGGTACGCCGGTCTCGAACCGGCGGCCTTCTGCTTGGCAAGCAGACGCTCTACCAACTGAGCTAGTACCGCATTGGAGAGTTAATATACTCTTTTAAAGAATTGCTTTCAAGAAGATTAATTTGAGATTGTTACGGTAGCATTATTTGCTGGAAATCATTAAATTTACCATCAATCCCCCTCTTGGATATAACAAAATATGAAGGCTCTGTCCCTAAAGGTAAAGCTATTTCGATATCAGCTGAATTCACCAAACCACCCATATATTGCCTATCTTCATATCCAATATGTTCATAGGTTGCAAAAAAAGGATTTCCAATACCAAGATTCAAAAATTGCTTACCATCTTTATCAAACACTTTTATTGAGTACTTATCACTTTCACTAATAAATCTTAATTTTTTAAAGATTCTTTCTTTGGGTTTTTTAACTTTTATATTTTTAAAAGTAAATTTATCCGGCGCCCCTTTAAAACTAACTACATAGGCTTCATCATTTGAATTAACATGTAATTTAACAAGATCAATATCTTTTAATGGTTCTTGAGCTGATGCTGAAAAACTAAAAATTAATATACAAATAAAAAATACTTTATTTTTAATTGTTACCATCTTGACCAGTTTATCCCCCATGTTCCTCCCATTGGACCATTAATATATCCATAATCATATTGAGATTGATCGCTNGGGTTATAACCCCATTCACAAGAACCGCTAGACCTATCACACCAGTAAAAATCTGAATTAAATAACCCTTCATAAAAATCATCATTATTAGTAACATCATCTGGAGCTGTTACCGTTCCTGTAAGATCATCTACTCGCCAAGTATAAATTTGAACACTNTCGTTAGTTGGTCTATTAAAAACGATNGTCGTCTGGTTTTCTTTTGNAGAATCTTCTANACCATTGATATACCATTTTAATCTTAGTTTTGCTGTATCGTATTCGACATCTATATCAATCTCGAAACCAGTTCTGCTTCCAGTTGCATCGCTCACGAACGCTACGTCGTCTCCATATAAAAATCCCTGATTATGAATAGATCCTATNGCAAATCCTTCAGCATTTACCTCACCATATTGCAGAATACCGCCTTCCATAATTGTCCAATATTTTGGTCTGTAGTTATCAAATTCTCCATAATAATTTCCTTCAAATAGACCTACTTTATTACAATCAGGATTNCTTCCAGTTCTATTTCCAGAAGAATCATAAAGATTAAATAAGCAATCGCAAGTTGTTACATCTTCTCCTTCGTCAAATATAGAACCATCCGCATAGTTATAACAAACTTTAAAATCTTTTCCAGGAACATTCATTAAATCTTCTATATGATGCTTCCATTTGAGTAGTGCTGGATCTGTTTCGGTTGTAGTATTAACATTTAGGTCTGCCCAATAACTAACGTCTCGATCATCATCAGTTAAATATTCATCTCCCATTTCACCATGAGCATGGCCTAATTCATGCATAAGAGTATATTCAGTTCTTGGTTTAATCTCTTGAATGTTGGTATTACCTAAATTTACCCCCCTTCCATCAATCATTGTTAATACAGAAACTAAATCNTTATCAGCAAACAGATCATCGAAGACTGATGAATTTATGTCACCTGATCCAATACAATAAACATCTTCATCCCAGTCATAACACCCTGTTTCAATAGAAGCTAAAGAAGTGCCATCAGGATTTACTGGTTCTGCAACAACAATATCAAAATATCCTGTAAAAAATTCAGCAGCATCTGAGTCATTGAGAGCATTAATAGACCTAAGCAATGCTTCTCTAAAACTGGTAATATCTGGAGTTGATCCATCATTTGGGTCTGCTTTCAGCGAATCTGCAACAAAAAGATAGTCTGTTCTACCAAAGGTNTTACCACCTCCTACAAGANAATAAACATAATAATCTTTATTAGTCGTTGTTCCTNAATCAAATCCATCGCTTTTATCATCGTCTTGTGCAACTGTGACTGTCTGTTTATTTGAAATAAACCATGTATTAAAAGAATCACTATCTGAATCAATGCCATCAGAGACTATTATCTCAGCATTAAATAGACCTGCCTTTGATAACAAAGATAAGTCTAAACTAACATCTCCTTTTCCTTCCTCAGTTGATGTAAATATTGTTGGGANCGACTCGTCATTCACTATTGCGCTGAAGGTTAGATCTGCNTCAGTATTATCAATATCAGAAAANGTAACTGAAAAACTTGGATTAGCATTAAAAATTAAATGNTCCTTATCNAGATCTANTTTTGAATCCAAAGATATTATTGGCANATCATTTACTGNATTGANTGTTATNGTTACCGTGCTATTNCTTGTTACGCTTTTTTCTACTGCTGTAACAGANTATGAAAACTGATCTTGGCCATTNAAGTTTTCATTTGGANTGTAAGAAATTGNTCCTGATTCGGAAAAAATTAAAACTCCATTAGTTGTTGTTGANGTTAGTGCGTATTGAAGAGTTACAGGCTCATTAGCAGTTGCAGCTACATTTCCTGTGTAACTGGTATCCTCATCAATTGAAATAGANCTNCTTGANGCNANAGTTATTGCAAATGGAACTGGAGGTGCACTTCCACCACCTCCTCCGCCTCCACAGGATGCAATAAAAATTAAAACNATAAATAATCTAAAATNTGTCACANATAAATTATATCTTAATGAAAAAAAAGAGGGCTAAAAAAGCCCTCTTTTAATTAACTAAATTAGATTAGAATTTAACTCTAAAACCAGCCTTGTAAACAGGTCCATGATTTTGTGCTAGGAATAACATATTGTCATATCTTGCATATAAACGCACTTCAGAGTCAGTTATGTTTAACCCTTCCACAAAAAGGCTAACATCATCATTAACTCTGTATGATGCGCTGAAGTCTACTTGAGATCTTGCCTCAACCCATAAAGGATTGTACTCATCAAATCCAACATATGTTTCAGCTCTGTAATTATTAGAGAGTCTTGCAGAGAATTTTTCATCCTCATAGAAAACAGATATGTTTCCTGAATCTCCAAATCCAGCCAATTCAAAGGATTCATTTCTTACAGCAGTTGGTGATGCCTCTGTATCTCCATTAATGAAAGTATAATTAAAGATGAAGCCGAAATTAGTATTAACAAAGAAATGCTGAAGCGCTATCTCAACTCCATCAAGCTTACCTGAATAAATATTTTCAGGTCTGTTAACATCAAACTGCATTAATGGATTAATTGATGGGCTGCTTTGCACACATTCTGTACTATTATAATAAAAATAGTCACTCCAGGTTCTTTGATCTAAAGTACATGATGTCCCAGGAACGGTTGCATGATAAATTTTCATTAATGTTTGCCACCAATCCATACTTCCAAAAGCAACTTGATCTATAGTTTGATAATTAGGCCAATTTAAAACAACTGTTGATGTGTCAGCTGGTCCAGCACCATTGACCCCATATCTAACATCATACAAGCCATCATAAGTAACTCTTGATGTTGAATTGCCAGGAAAGTCTTTTAAGTCTTTCTGGAAAATATTAACAGCAGCATAGCTACCCTCTGCATAATAATATTCAAAAGCTAAATCAATATTATTACTAACCAAGGGTTCTAAATCAGGATTACCAGATGTATTAACATGTACTGGATTGTTCATGCTAAGAAACTGAGGAAAAACAACATTTGGTGAAAATTTTTCTAGGCCTGATCTAGCAATTGTTTTACCCGCACTTAATCTTAAGACTGTATTTTCAGAAGGAGCAATACTAAATGCAAAGCTTGGTAGAACCATTTCAGATTTAGAACTATATGAACCTGAAACATTTCTTAGCGGCATTTCTCCGTTTTGAGTTGGTCCAAAAATAAAATAAGGTCCATCTCCCCATCCATAAGTACCTATAAAAGTACCTGTTGGGATATTATAGTTTTGAGGAGCATTTAGCATTAATTCCTCATATCTCAAAGAAGTTACTAACTTCCAAGGCATCATGTTATATTCGCCTTCAAAGTTTAATTGTATATATGCTGAATCTGTTGATTCTTTAACTGTAGCTACATCTTGTGGAGAACCATAACAATTTGGGAATCCTTCAGAACAATTCCATGTTGGAGAATTTACCCAATATCCTTGAGAATATCCTGCTACAGCATCGTCAAAATCGATATGCATATAGTATGGTACGCTTAAACCATCAGATGAATCACCCAATAAACCAGCTAAACTGGTAAGTGTAAACGCATCATCGTTCCAAAAATTTGGACCCCATATTAATGAGCCTGGTGCAGCGCCATCTTGTATGGGTGCAAATAATGTATTTGACCTTAAGGTTCTGTCAAACTTTTGATCGATTGATGAAAGTCCAAATTGAACTGATACCAGTTTGTCTGATAAAAATCCATTAATGTTCTGCCAGTCACCTTTAATTTGGTATTGGGTGAGATTACTTTCCTTGTTGTTGTATCTTAAATGAGCGGTTGTTGATGTCATATCAACTCCCTCTAAATCTCTTACAGTTCTTGGAAACCCCTGAAAACCAACACTTGTTGTTGGGATCCAGTCAGGAATAGTATTATTAGCAATAAATCTTAAATTAGTAAGTTCGGCCCATTGGTTATAAGGATTTCCATTATCAAAACTTTGTCCATC
>NHJX01000016.1 GCA_002169105.1 Gammaproteobacteria bacterium TMED226
TTTTCTTACAACTTATATTTTTAAGGAAAAAGTTAAAGTATCCTTTAATGATGTAAGAAATGCTGTGGCAAATCTTAACTCGTTTGTTCAAGAGCATATTGTGGGAATGAATATTGTTCAAATATTTGGGAATGAAGAAAAAGAATATAAAAAGTTTAAGAAGATTAATAATACTCATCTTCAATCAAATTTAAAGGCTGTTTTGTATTACTCAATTTACTTTCCAGTTATGGAATTATTTACCTCTATAGGCCTTGGATTACTTATATGGTTTGGGTCAAATCAGCTTTTTGCTGGTGAAGTTACTTTAGGTGTATTGATAGCATTTATTATGTATCTCCAATTATTTTTCAGACCAATAAGAGCTATTGCTGATCGATTTAACACATTACAGATGGGTGTTGTTAGTTCAAAAAGGATATTTGATTTATTAGATAGAAATGAAAATATAAAGTCAAATGAAAAGATTAAAGACATCGATATTGATGGAGAAGTTGAGTTTAAAAACATTTGGTTTGCATATAATGATGATGACTATGTCCTAAAAGATATTTCCTTTAAAATTAAAAAAGGAGAGTCTGTGGGTTTTGTCGGAAGCACAGGTTCAGGTAAGACTTCAATAATTAATTTAATAAATAGATTTTATGATTTTCAGAAAGGTAGTATTCTGGTAGACAACAAAAATATTGAAGATTATAACATTTTATCATTGAGAGATAATCTTGGTTTAGTATCACAAGATGTTTTCTTATTTTCAGACACAATTCTAAATAATTTAACCCTTTATAATGATAGTATATCAGAGGAGCAGGTATGGTCTGCTGTTAAAAAAGTTGGAGCTGAAAGCTTTATTAATAAGTTACCAAACAAATTACTTTTTGATGTTAAAGAGAGAGGCGTCTCATTATCGGTAGGCCAAAGACAATTAATTTCATGTATTAGAATAATGCTATATGACCCAAAAATTATTTTGTTAGATGAAGCTACTTCATCAGTCGACTCAGAGTCAGAGGTAATGATCCAAAGAGCTGTTTCAGAGATTCTAAAAAACAGAACATCCATAGTCGTTGCCCATAGACTTTCAACCATTAAAGAGGTAGATAAGATTATAGTAATTGACTCTGGTGAAATCAAGGAAATGGGAACTCATGATAATTTATTAAAGTTGAGAGGGTATTATAAAAAACTATATGAAATGCAGTACAAGAATATAGTTAATTAGGAAAGCTCAAGGCTTTTCAGATTCCATTTGCTGTCGAAATAATTTGTAGTAACTCTTTTTAACTTTTAATAAAGAGGCGTGGTCACCTTGTTCAATAACTTTTCCGTTTTCAATTACTATAATTTTTTTTGCGAGCTTTACAGATGAAATTCTATGAGAGATAATAATTGATGTCTTATCTTTCATTATATCTTTTAAATTTTCTAAGATTATATTTTCAGTTTTTGTGTCTACTGCTGAGAGGCAATCATCAAGTATTAAAATTTTAGGTTCTTTAATAATAGCTCTAGCAATGGATATTCTTTGCTTTTGTCCACCAGAAAGAGTAATTCCCCTCTCACCAATTTTAGTTTTAAACTTATTTGGAAAAGATTCTATATTCCTTGTTAAGTCAGAGTTTTCTGCCGCTTTTTTAACTTTTTCAAAGTCGTTATCTTCTGATCCAAATAAGATATTATTTTCTATTGTATCTGAAAATAAGAAAACATCTTGAGGTACATAACCGATTTGTCTTCTATAATATGATATATCTAACTTTTTAATATCAATATTATCAATTAGGATTTTTCCACTGTCAATATCAAATAACCGGAGTATACTATTTGCAATCGTACTTTTTCCTGAACCTGTTGAACCAATAATTCCTAGTGAATCTCCAGCATTTAATTTAAATGANACGTCACTCATACCGTTAATTCCTGTGTCNTGATATTTAAAACTAACATTCTTGAATTCTACGGAACCTTTTATATCTATATTTTTCTTTGCTAAAGATATTATGCTAGTTTTNTCATCTAGAAATTCATTAATTCTTCTTTGAGAAGCAGATGCTCTCTGAACAATACTTGTTATCCACCCTAAAGCTGTAACTGGCCAGGTCAACAAGTAAACATAAATCAGAAATTCTGCTATATTCCCAATTGTTAAATTACCATCAAAAACTTCAATAGATCCAACATATACAGTAATCATAATACTTAAACCTATAAGGGTCATAATTACAGGAAAAAAAAGAGCAAGAACATATTGTAGTTTTATCGATTTGTCCTTATAATCATTGCTTTTATCNGTAAAAACTTTTGAAAAGTTCATCTCTCTAACAAAAGATTTAATTAATCTTATTCCTGAAAAGGTTTCTTGAACATATGTTGANAGATTAGAAAGTGATTTCTGAATTTCCTCAGACCTTCTGTTGATGATATTTTGAACAAAGTAAATGCAAATGACTAAAAAAGGTAAGGGAACTAAACTGTAGAATGCCAAATTTGAATTTATATAAAACATAAATGGAATTACTATTAACATAAGGATAGTAACATTCATTCCATACATTAGCGCTGGACCAAGGTACATTCTTACCTTACTGACATCTTCAGAAATCCTATTCATTAAATCTCCAGTATTATTTCTTTTATAAAATTCTAAAGGGAGAGTCTGGTAATGAAAAAAAATATCATTTTTTAAATCATATTCTATTTTTCTTGAAGCAACTATTATTGTTTGCCTCATCATATACATAAAAAAACCTCGAATTATTGCAGCTAATATTATTCCAGAAGCATAAAATAAAACATCTTTTAAAATTTTTGATTTTATTAATTCACCACCATTTTCATAATCAGAGTATCCACTTTCAATTAAGTTAAATGTCTCTCTTATTAAAGTCGCGGGAATGATTGCAAAAACCGTAGAAATGAGAATGAATATTACTCCAATTGTATAATAATATTTATACTTGATAAGGTATTTATTTAAATAGGAGAGGTCTTTCAAATTTTTATATAAATTTAATGATCTAACTAACCGTAAAACTATTACTTAATATCATAATTATGAGTATAGATCAAAATAATTCCGTTTTTGANAAAATTAAAAATGACAATCACGAACAACTTGTTTTTTGTAATGACGAAGCGCTAGGATTAAAAGCAATAATTGGTATTCATAATACCGTTTTAGGTCCTGCTATAGGCGGAACAAGAATGTGGAATTATTCTTCAGATAATGATGCGTTAAGGGACGTAATAAACTTGTCAAAGGCCATGAGCTATAAGTCATCCTTAGCCGGTTTAAATGCTGGAGGTGGAAAAGCTGTNATAATTGGTGATCCTAAACTNAAATCAGAATCTTTTATAAAGAGATTTGCAGATTTTATNAATGATTTAAATGGAAAGTATTGGACCGCNCAAGATGTAAATATGTCAANNNAAGATATAGTTTGGNTAAAAGAAAGAAGTAATTATGTNGTAGGACTTCCAAAAGAACATGGTGGTCTTGGTGACTCTTCNTCACCGACTGCCTATGGAGTTTATGTTGGNATTAAGTCCGCNACAAAACATATAACNGGAANGGATAGCTTGAAGGACAAAAAAGTTTTAGTTCAAGGAGTAGGTAATGTAGGAAGAAAATTAGTTAATCACNTNCTAGAAGAGGGAGCTAATGTATCTGTTGTTGATATCAATCAANAAAATATTGAAAAACTTTCTNTGGATAAAGTAAATGTTATTAATGAAAATGAAATATATNATAACTCTTATGATATTTTATCTCCTTGTGCNCTGGGAGGAACAATAAANNTTAATTCNCTAAAGAANATTAAGTGTGATATAATTGCTGGAGCAGCAAATAATCAGCTAGGTGATNACACTNTNGTCCCAAAGATGCTTCAAGAGANAAAGATATTATATGTTCCNGATTTTTTAATTAATNCTGGTGGAATAATTAGTGTGTACCATGAGCAAATTAATGATATTGATGAGAAAAAGGTAATGGAAATGACGGAGTCNATATATGATAAGGTNTCTGATGTATTAGACCATTCTATTAAAAATTCAACTACTACAAATTCTTCAGCAATTNAATTNGCAAAAGATAGAATTAAGGAAAATTCTAAAAAGTAATTACATTTGCACTTCGTTCTTTAATTTGAAGTTTTATGATAAACAGAAGAACCCTGAGGGTCAAAGTATTGCAATTACTATATTCATTCTATCATCAGTCTATTCAGAGTGACGATCAACTTAAACTTCAATTAAAAATTTCAAATGAATTAGATAAATCAATTAGAGAAATAGAAAAAAANTTTTATGANCTCTTGTCAATATCAATAGTTTTCAAAAAAATAAATGAAGAGAAAAGAGAGATTGCTAAAAATGAAAAGATTAAAAAAAGCAAATCCAGATTTAATTTATCTGATAATAAGGTCGTAAACTTCATTGAGACTAATAGAGAAGTAATTGACGGGTTAATCAAATATGAAAATAAATGGGATAAAGAGACGGAGGAGATAAGAGTTTGGTATAAAATTTTATTAGAAGAAGATTTTTATAAAAATTATATAAAAATTGACAGTCCTACTTTCGAAGATGATTATAACTTTTTTTCTGAGTTAACCTNTAAATTCCTGATAAAGAATGAGTTTGTTGTCAAGTTCTTTGAAGAAAATAATATTTTTTGGAGCGAAGATTTTTTAATTGTTAGATCAATGTTAAAAAAGACAGTTAAATCAATGAATTCATCAAATTTTAATACATTTGCTGTCGCAAGTTTGTCTGANGACATTAAAGAAGATTTAAAATTTGCTAGTTCTTTGTTTGATATTGTNGTNCAAGATACCNGTGANTATGATGTNTATATNAAAAAATATGCTAAAAANTGGGACTTGGAACGNATTACATTAATGGANAGNTCAATACTCAGAATGGGTATTGGGGAGATGCTAANTTTTAGTAATATTCCNNTNAAAGTCACTATNAANGAATGTATTGATATCGCAAAAAATTACAGTTCACCAAAGNGACNNAAAATTTATAAATGGTCTTTTAGATGTAATTTCATTAAATTTGCATAAAGAAGGTAAAATAATTAAATCAGGAAAGGGTTTAATTGATAATAAATAAATAGATATGAGTAAAAATTCAACTAATTCATTTATAAGTTTAATTGTAGGACTTGTAGTAGGGGGAATAATCGGAATATTATTTGCTCCAGATAAGGGAAATAATACGAGGGATAGATTAAATTTCAGATTAAATAGATACAGAAGAAAATTAGAGGATCTTCTTGAAGATATTATGGATGANAAAGATTCTATAGATTCTGATGCTAAAACTAAAAGTAAGAAAGTAGTTAATGANGCTAAAAGTAAGGCAGAAAAATTACTTAAAGATGTTGATGGTATTTTNTCAAAAATTAAAGAAAACTAAAATTATTATGAGAAAAATTATTTCTATATTTTGTATGTCACTACTTATTTCTTGTGGATCACAAGTGAGTGACTTGGAGTTAAGAGTAGCAAAACTTGAGACAGAGATTGCTTCAATGAGAAAAGGAGGAGGCATTACTTCAGTGGTTCCTGCTGGAGCATACCCACAGTTTGCTTTTCAAGAAGAAGAATACAATTTTGGAGACATAAGAGATGGTGAAATTGTAAGCCATGTTTTTAAATTTACTAATACAGGAGAGGCTCCATTAGTAATTTCAAAGGCAACAGCTGCTTGTGGTTGTACCGTCCCTCAGTGGCCTAAACAGCCAATACCTGTAGGTGGATCTGGTGAAATTAAAGTACAATTTGACTCAAGTAATAAGCCAGGTATGCAGAACAAAGTTGTTACAATAACAGCTAATACTGAGTCTAAAGTAAAAAAGCTTTTGATAAGAGCTCAGGTTAATCCTAGATCTTAATCAAATAGATGATTTTACTTCAATCTTTTGGTTCTGGTTTAGCTCAGTTATTTTTTCCTATAGCAATAGTAGTAGTTGCGTATTTTTTTATTTTAAGACCTGAACAAAACAAAAGAAAAAAACAGTCAGATTTTGTTTCAAGTCTAAAGAAAGGTGATAAGGTTACCGAAGAATATTTAAACAACCTTGAAAAAACAAATTGGCTAGATATTAGAATTAGAGATGAAAAGATAAATGTTCAATTAGAAAAATTATCTAAACAACTTGCTAAGCAAAAAAATAATTTAAAAGATACTTTGGAAAGGCAGGAAGCCAAAATAACAGCAGGCGGGGATTTACTTCCTGGCGTTTTAAAAATTATTAAAGTATACCTAGCAGTAAAAAGAAGATTACAACCTGGTGATAAAATGGCAGGAAGACATGGAAACAAAGGAGTGATTTCTATGATAGTTCCTGTTGAAGATATGCCTCATATGGAGGATGGAACACCAGTAGATGTCGTATTAAACCCACTTGGAGTCCCTTCAAGAATGAATGTCGGTCAGGTTTTAGAGACACATTTGGGATGGGCAGCAAAAGGCTTGGGGTTAAAAATTGGAAAGATGCTAGATAATGAAACTCCTATTAAAACAATAAGATCCTTCTTGGAAACGGTTTATAGCGTTGGAGTAAGTACAAAAATAAATCTTAAAGATTTTTCAGACAAAGAAATTGCAAATCTTGCTAATAATTTAAGAGGTGGTGTGCCTATGGCAACACCTGTTTTTGACGGAGCTCATGAAAACGATATTAAAGAAATGTTGAAACTAGCTGACCTTCCAGAGTCGGGACAAACAAAATTAATTGATGGAAGAACAGGCGAGTATTTTGATAGAGAGACGACAGTTGGTTATATGAATGTCTTGAAATTAAATCATCTGGTAGATGATAAAATGCATGCAAGATCAACAGGTCCTTACAGTTTAGTCACACAACAACCGCTTGGTGGTAAAGCACAATTCGGGGGACAAAGATTTGGAGAAATGGAGGTGTGGGCTTTAGAAGCTTATGGAGCCGGCTATACTCTCCAGGAAATGCTAACAGTAAAATCTGATGATGTTAGCGGAAGAAACAAAATGTATAAAAATATTGTTGATGATACTCAAAATATCGATGCTGGAATGCCAGAATCTTTTAATGTTTTAATGAAAGAGATTAAATCATTAGGCATTAATATTGAACTTGAAAAGGATGAAATCGAATGAAAGATTTAATTAGTTTTTTTAAGCAACAAACAAATACAGATGACTTTGATGCAATTAAAGTTGGTTTGGCTTCCCCAGAAATGATTAGATCTTGGTCTTTTGGAGAAGTAAAAAAACCTGAAACAATAAATTATAGAACATTTAAACCAGAAAGAGACGGTTTGTTCTGCGCAAAAACTTTTGGGCCAATAAAAGACTATGAGTGCTTGTGTGGAAAATATAAAAGACTTAAGCATAGAGGTGTTGTTTGTGAAAAGTGCGGAGTAGAGGTTACACTAACAAAAGTCAGAAGAGAAAGAATGGGTCATATAGAGCTCGCATGCCCAGTTGCACATATATGGTTTTTAAAGTCACTACCATCTAGGATAGGTTTACTTCTTGATATGACTTTAAGGGATATAGAAAGAATACTTTATTTTGAAGCATTTGTAGTTATCGACCCAGGCTTCACAGATCTTGAGAAATGTCAGTTACTTTCAGATGAAACTTATTACGATGCTATCGAGCAGTATGGAGATGAGTTTGTAGCTAAAATGGGAGCAGAAGCTATCTTAGATATGTTAGATGCTCTTGATTTAAAGCAAGAAACTATAACATTAAGAGAAGATTTAGAAGCGACAAAGTCAGAAGCAAAAATAAAAAGATTAACAAAGAGATTAAAATTAGTTGAAAATTTTATTAGCTCAGGCAATAAACCTCAATGGATGATTTTAAGAGCATTACCTGTACTTCCGCCAGATTTAAGACCACTTGTTCCTTTAGATGGCGGCAGATTTGCTACATCAGATCTAAATGATTTATATAGAAGAGTTATAAATAGGAACAATAGATTAAGAAGGCTTTTAGAGCTAAATGCGCCAGATATAATTGTTAGAAATGAAAAAAGAATGCTACAAGAGGCAGTTGATGCTTTGTTAGATAATGGAAGAAGAGGGAGAGCAATAACAGGAAGCAATAAAAGACCTTTGAAATCTTTAGCTGAGTTAATAAAAGGTAAACAAGGTAGATTTAGACAAAACTTACTAGGAAAGCGTGTTGATTATTCCGGAAGATCAGTAATTGTTACTGGCCCTACATTAATGTTACATCAGTGTGGCATACCAAAAAAAATGGCTTTAGAATTATTTAAACCATTCATATTTAGTAAGCTTCATACTAGAGGTTTAGCTACAACGATAAAGGCGGCAAAAAAAGTAGTGGAGAAAGAAGGTGCTGAGGTATGGGATATATTAGACGAGGTTATTAGAGAACACCCAGTTTTATTAAACAGAGCTCCAACACTTCACAGATTAGGAATTCAAGCATTTGAGCCATTATTGATTGAAGGTAAAGCAATACAACTCCACCCTTTAGTTTGTGCTGCATTTAACGCTGACTTTGATGGCGATCAAATGGCTGTTCACGTTCCTTTGTCAGTCGAAGCTCAACTAGAAGCTAGATCTTTAATGATGTCTACTAACAATATTTTATCTCCTGCAAATGGAGAACCTATTATTGTTCCATCGCAAGATATAGTTTTAGGAATATATTATTTAACTCGAGAAGATACAAATGTCAAAGGTGAGGGAATGATATTCGCAAATATAGAAGAGGTAGCACGCGCATATTATTCTGGTCAAGCTCATATACATGCAAAAGTAACAGTGAGAATGGATGTTATTGAGTCTGGAGAAATAGAAATTATAAACAAAAGAGTAGAGACAACAGTAGGTAGAGCTCTTTTCTCTAAAATTCTTCCAAAAGGCCTTCCATTTGAGTTAGTGAATAAAACTATGGACAAGAAATCAATATCTGGAGCTATAGATAACTGTTATAGAATATTAGGCTTGAAAGCTACAGTAATATTTGCTGATCAATTAATGTATATGGGTTATGAGTATGCTACAAAATCTGGGGTGTCTTTTTGTTTGGATGATATGATAATTCCAGACTCAAAAAATAAAATATTATCTGATGCTGAATCTGAAGTTAAAGAAATAGAAATGCAATATCAATCTGGACTTGTAACAAGAGGCGAGAGATATAATAAGGTTGTAGATATTTGGTCTAAAACTAATGATCAGGTTGCTAAAGCCATGATGAATAAATTAGGTAAAGAAACTAAAAATAATTCTGATGGGAAAGAGATTGAGCAACC
>NHJX01000017.1 GCA_002169105.1 Gammaproteobacteria bacterium TMED226
GAGTTTCATAATTTAACGATCAATATTTTCACGATTTATCTCCGTGAATATTTTCCCATCTTTCTTCTACACTTTCGGGTGTTAAAAAGTAGATGCTTGTACTTTCTATATACCAATAGAGTTCACTGAAATTTTTATTAAGTACAAGATCGCGGAAATATTTCATCTCTTCGAAAATTAACTGATCCGTTTTTTCTTCAGTTGTTTTTAATTGATTAAAATCCATAAAATCACTCATTTTTTGCCCTCTCTTAAAATTTCTCCGGTGGTTTAGTAACCCAGCCAAGTTTGCGGTAGGGGAATTGTGATGTACGAATCACGGCCAGTTCCTCACGGTTCATGGTTCGTTTCATAACAAATAAGATGACACTGACCATCAATCCGCCCATTAGTGCAGCCATCATTCCTGCATAAGTACCAGCAAGGGCGTAGACCAAGAAACCAGTGATAAGAATATCGAAGGTGATGTCGTAACTTATGATTTTACGCATACCAAATTTGAAAATAAGAAACAGCAATCCTGCTGCGGCTATGCTTCCTGCAATTAACATTAGTCCTCCTCTATAGACTCATCAGCAATATAATTTGGGTCGTGCAACACATCTTTCCGGTAAGGTCGTAACTTATCTTCAACACATTTGTCGCACACCAATGCTAGAGGTATCCCGCGAGCGTCGTGTTCCCACCAGGTATATTGACCGTCGTGTGTACAGAGACAGTTATTCATAAAATTTTACTCATGGGTTAAACCTTTTTTATAGCCCATGTCGTAAACCTCTATGAATTGACGATAAAGGCTATCCGCTTCGGAAAAAATATCTTTTCCCGACCAATACTCAAAAGGTTGCCAGATATTTTTTTCAACCCAATCGTTGGCATCATCATCGTCCCACTCCCAGATATCATCAGGAGGTGGTTGACAGACAAAATTTCCTAAAGCCAAATTTGCGAGTAAGGTGTTATCCATAAAATTTTTCTCCATAATATTCATGCTCTTTACGGAGTACTTCGTTGATTGCTGCACGAACAGAATCAAGCTTCTTAACCTTGGGCAGATATTTTCTACGCCAACAATCTGGGTCACTGATATCTCGTTTATCCCAGATTTTTAAAAGTGCATTTATTTCTTCACACAATTCTTTTTCAGCGTCACGTAAAATACTATTTTGTATTGGCATTACAGTTCCTTTAAATCATCTATGGTTAAATAATCGAGTAGTTCATTTAAGAGGAAGTCATCTTGTTCTGAGTAATATAGCTGTGGTTTTCCATACTTATCTTTTAAAATATTGTGATTGTCGTCGGTTCTATAATAAGTGACTTGGTTTAACACAATATTGTTATAGTCAGTCATCACTTATCCCCTGTAATTCTGCCAATTGAAAAGCATCAAGGTCTTCGTACAAGATAAGACTCTTTTCAAAGTTTGTTTCAAATTCGACTGAACCATCCTCACAATCGTAACCATCACACTCATACACTACACAAGTCATTTTGTGATCATTGAAATCAATACACAGGTCAAACATTCTGTCTCCAATTCTTTCATTAGACCAATACAATTCACTATGTTCTTTGTTGTCTTGAACTTCGTGTGAAAGAAAATAAAAAGATTGAATTTCCTTAAGAAAGAAATTATTCAAATCCAGTTTTTCTGCCTCGCTCAACTCTAATGTTTCATCTTCCTCTTCTTCATCCACCAGAAAATGAACGATGTGCAGACCCTCCACATCTTTTCCATACACCGCATGAATGTTGTTGTCAGCAACAAATTTGCGAACCATTTCCTCTAAATTGCTTCGTGGTAATATTTTTGCTTCACTAAGATCATTCATCGTCACTCTCCATAGAAAATATGATCCTCAATCTGCACGGTTTGCTGATAAGCATCAGCCCAGTAAGGTCTGACTTTTACTGAGTGATACCACAGCGATCCACGAGTAATGGTCCGCGTTCCGTGTTCAATAATTGCTTGTGCAATATGTATGGATACAATCCACTTATGTTTTTCCAGCGGGATATGTATCTTTGGTTTGTCTGATTTACCGTCGCAGTACCATGAAAACTGGCACACACCATTTCGCTGCTGTTTGACAACAGCGCACACCGTTGACGGCCAACGCCTATCTTGTACACGGTTCATGGTGGTTTCTGCGACTGCAACCATCCCGACAACTGACTGGTTCTTCGCTTCGTGATAAATATTAAGTGCGAGACAGTTAACTTCGTCTGCTCGGGGAGAAGATGCAAAAAGACATAATAAAATTATCCAGGGGATGTATCTTATTTTCATTCGTCTTCCTCCTGTGAAACACCTTTTGTAGGTATTAACCACGTTATTTCTTCTCGATATGTGTCACCTGATTCGTCCGAATCCCACTTGAGCATTGGGTCGCTGTGATTAGCAGCAATTTCAAATGCTTCCTCAACCGAATTAGCTTCAATAATTTTTTCTACATTTTGGATGTATCTGCCTTTCACTAAATATTTTTCCATTTGATTTTCTCCAGTAAATGCAGGATCAAGATGCTTATTAAGCTCGGGTTTAAGAGATCTAAGGAGGGGATGGCTGTCGTAGTCTGTACTTGCAACAACGGCAGCGAGTGTAACGGTATCGTAAGGTGGTTTTGTTGCATTCCACATTTTATTGTAGATGTCACATGCATCTTCCAAGCCGTGTGCGACTTCCCAATAGTCTTTTTCTTTAAGGTGGTTTAAGACAATATATGTAGACGGTACTTTTATGTCAGTCATTCGTCTGCCTCCTCGTCCCACTTTTGAATAACTTCTTCTGCAAGTGTGTCAAGCCCCCAGCCAGTACCACCAATAAAACCCATGTTGAAGTAATAAAAGTTTCTTTTCCTTTCATTGTTTCTTTTGCTTTCATTGGCAAGTTCATCACGACGAAGTAGGTCTGCTGCGTATAAGAAACTTGAGTTTAAATCGCTGGCATTTCCGCAGAATGTTTCTTCCTCTCCAAGGAAAACATTGAGCGCATTCCATACAGTTAAATCATATTTATCAACATTGGGTTGACGTAGGTAATCCGCGACTCGAAGGATATTTTGCGTTTTCATCCTGGTGACTCCCCGTGTGCGCGTCCTTCGAAATCAGCCATATCAATCCTCTCGTTATAATAGGTATTGTTATCGTGGGTTTCTCTGGTCGCTATAAATCCGAGCAGGTCTACAGAATGGTAGGACGGCGCGTAGGTATAAGTACCGTAGATTGCTGGGTCGTCGCCATCAGTAAAATTGACTGACCAGATCTGGTTGGTTTTGAATCCGAGATCTAACAACGCATTAATCGTTCTGAAATAATCCCCGGCTTCGTTTCTTATTTCTTCGAAAGGGAATTCTTTGTAATGGACCACGGGCAACGGTTCGTTGTTATTACCGTCATCAATTAAGTCGTTTAATGATCCATAAGCTAAAGGAATCAATGGATCACACCATCTTCATCTTCGTAATCCTCATCATCATCGTAAGGATCATTAATAGATCTGGTGATACCTTCTAATACTGCGCCTGTAACTATGGCAGCTGCTTGTTTCTTATCGTCTGCCAAGTCCATCGCGCAATGAGTAGCCATGGTAATCATGGTTTCTACAATGACGGGTCCACTTTTGTCTCCGTATACATTCCAGAGTTCTTCCATGATTTTCATTAGTTCTTCGTTAACTTTTTTTGCCATATTTTCATCTACTATTGAGTTAATGTTTGTCACATTCGACATTAAAACCTCCTCCTGAGATTCATTATTTAAAATAAGATGCATACGCTAAGGCAGCCCTGGCACACGCATCTTATTCACCAATTTAGTGGCTCGTTTCCAAGGACAGGTGAGCCAAACCTGCTCGCTACAGCGGTTGTAGAAGCAACTGGAGTAAAAGTCTTCATAACCACCCCCTTGTTCGTATAAAAATTGCTAATGCAGAGGCTTACTCCGTTCGCCGTCCGCGTTTAGCTAAACCTTGTACATAGCGCAGTTCGTGGTACGTTACTTCCTGTCGGGTTCCATAACGATCCTTGACGAACCACGGCAATCCCGTAGTCATAGATGAGACATTCGACCTGGCAGTTCTCATGGGCATAGATTTCCCTACCGGGATTCCATCCGCCACGCTCGCTTCCATGCTTCCAGCCAATAGGTATGAGTCGTAACAGGAGCTTCAAGTCCGGATCACCTTTATATAGGAAGTCGTAATCTTTATTTATTTCGAAATCGTTGTGCCAGAATAGGGACGTTTGCGTGTGATCGCCCATCGTGTCAGTAACCATCTCAAGCTGCCTTGCGGGGGCAACGTTAGGGATGGATATTTCTGAGTCACGGCCATTCTGTTGGAACAAATAGTCATCATGCTTCTGACGGTTCGCGGTTAGTAAATCCTCGACACCTTCCATGAAAATGTCAGGTATAAGTCCGGCTGCATTCATACGGTAGTCCCTGGATCGGGTTCCGGCGTGGTTGCTATTCCACTGCCATTCGAGTAACAGGGTTGACGGTCTGACGTTGATGGTTTGCTCTACTACATTCATAAGCGATCTCCTATCGGCTAACGATTAGTGGGCTATGGGCAACGGTTGACGGTTCATCATTCGGGGGAATGATGATAGTGAAACAGGCACACAGGCATCATTTCTAAAAATGATGATAGTGAAACAGGCACACCGTGAACCCAATGTGCAGGTTTTAGGTTTTTGGTTTAAGAGTAGCAACTTGTTGCATTCCTTTGTGGGTTTGAATTTAACGATGCCAAAAAAAATCCCCTGACGCTTTCGCGCCAAGGGACGGTGGAGTTAAGCAGCGATACTTGCAACGAAGTCATCTTCTGCAACTTCTTCAGTCGCTTCGATAATCTCTTGCATTATTGGTTGTGCTTCGATTAACGAATCCGCAGTCGCTACAGTCATCCAGTTACCATCTTCATCTGGTTCGCGTCGTAGGAACACGTACAACGCTTCGATGTCAGTTAGGTAATTGCACTGGGCGGCTATAGCGGTGTGAACAGCCAGAATCATTCTAAAGTCTATATCGACGATTTCTGAGATATGTTGTATATCGACATGGACGTTATTGTTATCTGCGGTGTCCTGTGAGAAATCTATACCATTGGCGAAATCGTCCTCGCTCATCTGGGCTTTCTGAAAAGCGGCAGTCCAGCAGATACGATTCATAAGCTCTTGGCAGAAACCGAGCCAAGACTCAGGCTTTTGCACGGGATCTTCTCCGCGAGTGCCAGTAGTCTTTTCAACTTGCGATGCTTTGTTTCGCATTTGGAAAGCGCGGAAGAAAGACACTCCGATCTTTTTGTGGAAGTCTTTTTGTTCGTCNCCGATAGCTAGTACTTCTTTAGCTATGTCNGCTTTCCAANTGTTGCCTTCTTCGAGTTTAACTAGTGCGGCTTCTATAAATGAGCCAGCTTGGTCAGATTGATTGGTCATAGGTAAAATCCTCTTGATTTATGATTAAATTCACTTCGTGTGAAAGGTTAGTTGGACTAATAATAGCATCCAAAATAGATTGTGCAAGTGCCGGTAGATCATCCTCCATTAATCGTATGCCGGTAGAGTCGTTATAAATAGAACTAAATGGTAAGTTGTTTAAGTTTAACGGTGTCATCGTTTAACCCCTGTATTGGTGGTATTCCAAGGCTGTCTGCGCTTCAGTCGCCTCTTCAATGTCGTCTATAGAAGCATCCATACTAGCCAGTATTCCAACGGCAGCACCTAAGAGAATGTCGTCTGGATTATGTTTAGCATAACTAATAGACTTCTTGGTAGCAGATGTCAAGGTTGACACTACNCCATTCTCTTTTACCGCAGTACGTGCTCTCGATAAGAGGCTTGGTTTAGGTGGATTAACTGGTGCAGAGGTTTTGGTAACGGTGTCATAATAATAAGCTGTCATATATTAATGTCTCCAATTTACGAACAGATGTTCGCTTTCGTTTAGGTTATGAGAGCAGAGTATTATTTCCGCTCTCGTGTCGTTAATGCACTGCATGTCAGCGGGTAATTCACTNGCCCACATGTAGTAACTACTCTGGTTAGACCACCAGATTCCGGCGATCACGAATGCTAGGAATACGGTGACATGTGTGAGAGGAAACGCGGTTATGTTTGCTCCCCAAGAACGTACAAAGCTCATCATGCTACNGCNCNCATNAATNCTTTNTTCGCTGANNCANNACAGTTTTTGCAGACNAACTCAGTTGATTGTTGATGAGCAGTACGTTTGCTTGCGTGGATGTATCGGCTACTNGCGACGGTACGCGGTACAAAGATATGTTTATCGCACATAAATTAATCCTCCATGATTAATAGATGAACTAGCGGCGTGGCATGTGGACTTGTACCAGTCACCTGACACTCACCTAGCCACACTTAGCTAGTTATTACACACTTGTAAGTGCGTATTGGGGTACAGTCGTCGTGACTGTGTGGGTTANTAAAGGTTTGTATTACTACGACCTCATAGCTCTTATTAAGTAGGCTATTAAGGTGCACATATGGTTCGTCTCCTACGTTTAAAGTTCACTAAAAAACCCCGACCTCCGCAAAGAAGTCAGGGTAGGAAAGTTAAGAGGTGTGTAATTCCAACTGATCTCTACCNAGTTGGCGGTCNACNATANTGNNNAAGCTNTTTNGTNCNACNNNAGGNANTNCNGGAACCTTGGTCCAGTANTGGGGATCAAGTGCTAATGTGCCACGGCCAAGATTATCTTTGGAGCGGCTCAAGAGATTTTTGTAATGGTTTGCTATGTGGTGCAGTGGGTCTGCTTTATGTTCGTAGGTGACACCAGAAGCAGAGGTTGCATATAAAAGCCCGTTACGAACGCGAAGGGGTGAAACGATTTTTACAGTACGCATAATAGTTACTCCTTAACTATTGATTAAACTTACAAATGAACCGACATATTCGAGTGAACGTCAGTGAGTGAGAATGGTTCTCAAAAATGTTCCGGCTTGTTCCAGTCTTGTGCCGGACTTGTTCCAGTGAAAAATGCTCTAAGTACTTGAAAAGATTAACTAACTTAAATTTGTTCCAGTTGTTCCAGTAAAATAAAAAGTAATTTGGAAAAACT
The DNA here is from genome assembly GCA_002169105.1 of Gammaproteobacteria bacterium TMED226. Taxonomy (GTDB): domain Bacteria; phylum Pseudomonadota; class Gammaproteobacteria; order Magnimaribacterales; family D2472; genus SAR86A. Next base: position 7,088 of record NHJX01000017.1, read on the forward strand.
AAGTTGTAGTAAGTAACTCAGTAATAGCGAAACCAAAAAACACCGGAACAACTGGAACACTGGAACAGATTAATGAAAAGTGGTTAACGAACAACGGCTTACGTCCGTTCCAGAACGGTAAAATCACTGGAACGGCTGGAACAAACACCCCTCTCGGGCATCGATCCGTGGTCCGTGAGCCGTTATCCGTGGTTAAAAAGCGAAAAAAGTGCGGACTTTTCGGTGTTTTTTGAGTGGAAAAGGCATGATTTTCGAGATATCCGGCCTGTTTTTCGTAGATTTCGCCTGTTTTTCTGCCTTTTCTTGCCAAAAAGAGGCTTCTTGACGAAGAAAAACGTCCTCTTTTGAGAGTTTTGATGTCATTTTCATCTCTGATCTCCGGATATTTCCGCCCAAAGACCAAATAATGTGGATGCGATCACGATTAATGAACCAATAGTACCGAGGAAGGCTCCCATCTCGTGATTGAAAGCCATGTGATCGTTCATACCGAATGCTCCACCGATACATATGAGTATTGTTCCGGTGATTAAGGTGATAACCCAAGTCATTGTTTGTTCATAGTTCATGTAAATCTCCTTTAGTTGCAGTAATTGCAGTTAAGATGAAACCATATGAATAGGGGTGAAAGTGATAAGCCGAGTAGGGTTAGCATGATTTTGATGTCACGCCCTACCTTTCGATGCTCCTCTTCAAGAAGAGCATCAACTTCTGCGTCTGTTAGTTCTCTGAGTGGCATGTTAGCCTCCTTAGTGTTGTAAGCAGTGAGCTATGTTATGCATCGCTAAGATCTCTTTATCTTCTTTAGTCTGGATGCGGAAGAAGGTGTACATGAATGAGAAGCGTTCTTTTCGAAACCATTTACCGTCAAGCTCATCCCATATATCCCAGAGCTTAGAGTTGTAGTCAGGATCAGCCTCGCATCTATCCAGTGTTGCGTTCTCTTCAAGGGCGATCAGTTTGTTGAGTTCTGCAATTGTTAAGCTAGTCATGTTCAATTCCTTTTGGTTAGTGATTCGTTATCGATGAGTCATTACCCATCATTCATAAATCAACCGACATCTAGCGCCGACGGAGGAGGCGATATAGACCAAGGACCGCGAGTGCTTTTCAACGAGCGAGTGCGAAGGGTTACTGGCGGACAAGGTTCCTGGTATGAGTCCAATACAAGGTTCCAGATTTGCGATTCGGGGATGGTGGGTGCTGCTCAGTCGAGGGGGGAGATGATGGCTCAGTGATTCAGAATTAAATTTCAAATTTTTTTTCTATTAACTTTTTCTTGACAAAGAAACACGAATTAGCTCCACTAATAAACCGCTTCTTATATAAAAATAATATGCCCAAGAAAAGTACGGCTCCAGAAACAACAAGACACTGCAAAAGTTGTAAAACAGACCTCCCAATCGAACAATTTGAAGTCTATCGCAAAGGCGGTATTCGTGGGGTATGTAATAAATGCAAATATCAACAGCGGCGCGATCACGATGCAAAATCTCCAGAGAGTTATCTGACGCGGTTAGCGATTCGTCTTAAATCGTCCAGGCGCAAAACCCATGATTGGAGATTAACCCCCAAGGATTTACATGAAATATGGTATAGACAGGAGGGCCGTTGCGCGTTGTCCGGTGTCCATCTCACGCATCACATAGATGGTAGAGGTGTGAAAGAGTTTAATGCGTCAGTCGATAGAATCAATAATGACATCCACTATGAGCCACAAAATGTCCAGTTGGTCGCGTATCGGATCAATATTATGCGTCATACATTGTCTGAGGACATGTTTTGGTGGTGGGTTAAAACTATCCACGATAATTTTTATGAAAAACAGACCAAAGCCGCGAAAACAATCGATTGACATAGTTGCTTATATCTATTAGAACAGCTAATATCTGCCAATGGAAGATATAGGTATGCTCGCTTTGGACGGTTTTGATGAAGCCATCATCGGAACCGCGCTAACCCCTGATGGGACTGAGGTGCTTGTCTATAACGCAAAGCTGGTTGAGTGCATGTTGTCACTGATGGCTAACGGCAATTTTAAGTTAACAATAATTGATTATTTGGAAATGATGGTGGCTGACCAAAAGGATAAGCCTCTACCGTTATTCGTGTATCTGGATGACAGCGTTAAATCCGAAGTTAGTGAAAGTAGAGAAGAGACACACCTTAGAGTCGTCCATTGAGGTTGACCCTCATACTACTCTGAAAGCTGATTTACCCTTTATGGGTTTAACAGTAGGTGAGTTGACAGTACAGCAGGAGAAACTCGTGCTTCTTATTTCCAGTGGTATGAGTGTTTCTGCCGCTGGCCGTGGTTCGGGATACGGGACTAGCTCGGCGGCGCTCTCTGCTGCGAAGTTACCCGCAGTACAAAAAGCTATCGATTATTATCGGGAGCAGATGCGGGAGGAAGTGAAGTTCGAAAGGGCAAACGCTCATTCTATGTATATGGAGGCATATTCGGCATCAGCTACCGCCACCGAAATGAAGAACACCGTAGATTCTCTTGTGAAGCTACATAACCTCGTGGGTCCGGATAACGCAACGCAGGTAAATATAAATATTAATAATGAAAAGCAGCTTGAACGTTTAACTGATGAAGAGTTACTCAAGATTGCGGGAAAAGATACCAGTTATTTAGAACCCCAAGGAGATTAGAGTATGGCGCTAAAGACTAAAAGTGGAAAACCAGTAAAAAGGATGTCAAAGGCTGCTCG
>NHJX01000018.1 GCA_002169105.1 Gammaproteobacteria bacterium TMED226
GGGGTGGCAGAGTCTGGTTTATTGTAACGGTCTTGAAAACCGTCGTGCCTTCATCGGCACCGTGGGTTCGAATCCCACCCCCTCCGCCAATTTAATATGAATAAAGATCTTAAAGAATTTTTTCAAGAAGCTCCTGAATTCTTATNAATGTTAGGTTTTACTAATGCATTTTATGATGAAAACAAAGATGTATGGGTTAATGAATATATGCCTTCTGAAAAGTTAACACACTCTAATGGAACTATTATTCAGGGCGGGTTTGTAACAGGCATGATAGATGCCTGTATGTCTCAATTTATAATGTTTGAATCTAAGGGAAAATCATTACCATTAACGTTAGATATAGATGTTAAATTTCTTAAGTCATGTTCACCTAATACAAAAACAANAGCAATTGGNAAAATTATAAAAAAAGGTAAATCTGTNGCTTTTACAACAGGTGAGTTATATCAAGATGGAAATCTTGTTGCTGTCGCATCTGCAACAAATAAAATTATTCATATAAAGGGTTAATTCTCAACTCATATAGGGTTATTAGTTGTAATATATTTACTACTAGTTCAATTAAAACTTGAATATATGTTTTTTTTAAACCATTATATTTATATGAGCAATTACAAAATAAATACCTTAATTTGTATACTTCTTATTTCATGCTCTGGTGATTCAAGCAACAACCTAAGCCTTGAAGAACTTCAAATCGAAAACACTAAAATTTTAAAAACTAGAGTTATAGATGGTTATATATCGGGTGCAAATATTTATATTGATATGAACTGGAACTTTGTTCAGGATGCTAATGAACCTTCTGCTAATGAAGATACTGAAAATCAAGAATATTGGTTTGCGCAAGATGATTTTTCTGGAATTAATAACTGGTCTATTACTTGCTCGCAAGCCAGGCCTAGGGTAGCAGAAATACCTGTTGGAGCTATAGATGCTGATAGGGGGTCTGTAGAAAGCGCTTACGAAATGTTTTATTTCCCATATTTTAATCAAGGAGCCTCAGGACTTCAGGGCGAATATCGTGCGAATGTAACTCCTCTTACATCTCTTTTTCTATCATATGTTACAAATACTATTGGCAATGAAGTTATAGAAGATGTTAATGGCTGCAATGAAATATCAAATGCTATTGGTCAAAAAGTTATTGATAGAGTTGCTGCTGTAATGCAAGATTTGCAATATAAATTTGATATTGATCCTTTGCTTTTCTACAGCGATTTTATAGCTTCAGAAAATCAAGAACTTCAGGATTATGGACAATTAATAGTTAACTTTCTTCAATTAATATATAAGGCAGCTAATATTCTTGAGACCGAATACAACCTTAATATGACTACACAACTAGACACTGAACTTATTGATACCATCCTTTCTCAAGAAGACTTTACATCAACAACATTTTCTATTATTTCAGAAACTGAGTATGAAATTCTAGATGATGGATATAGGAAATCTTATTTTTACTCTTTTTATGATATTAGAGCAAATCAATCAGGGCAAATATTAAATGAGGACGGTAATGAGATTGAATTGAATCTAAATAATCTTAAATCTAATTCAGATTTTACTATAAGAGAATTTTTAATGAGTCTCGATCCTATTTTCGGTGATACTAAGGTTGCTTTTGAGTATAGTGAATCAGACCCTAATAACCCATATAGGCATATTGATTTTGGACTTTTTACAGCAACAAGCGTGCTAACAAGATATAGAGAAGATGCCTTAACAAGAGGCATCTTATATATGCCAGAAAAGACTAATGAAATTAGAGAAATCTTTAATATTGATTTAAGCAATCAGAATAATAGTTATTTTGATGTAGATCTCGAAAGAATTTTTCTTTCAAGAGATCCANCAGAGCTTGAAGGTATTTTTTCAGACCTTACTTCTGTTAAAACAGTAATTAGTGAATTTAGTAATAATCATTATTTACTATATGAAAATGACTATCAACAATTTTACAATCAAAGTTGGCGTTACTATGAAACAAGAAAAGATTCTGGCATATTCATAGAATGTTATGAGGTTGAGACTAATATAACGACTACTGGCACAGATGGGTATGAGTTATGTTTATTAAATTTAGAGCAATAGTGTAAGAAAACACCTAACGTTCACAAGTATATAAGTATTATAATACCGCTATAGGTGGGGTAGGTGTGTCTTATTTTTTAATATATAATTTTTATATGACAGAAGATAGAGCAAAATTTACACAAATGAAAGATGGAGATGCTGAAGACTACTCCATTATTGCAGCTAGCAATGAAGAAGATTACAACCATTTGGCTGATAAAGTTCTTGATCATTTAAGGATGCTTGAAAACGACTATGGTGGATTTCAAGTTGATAGATTAACGCATTGTCTTCAAACAGCTACAAGAGCATATAGAGATGGAAAAAATTCTGAATATGTCGTCTGCGCACTTATACATGATATTGGAGATAACCTTGCTCCCGCTAATCATGCAGAGCTAGCAGCAACAATATTAGAACCATTTGTTTCAGAAGAAAATTACTGGATTGTTAAGCATCACGGGATATTCCAGGGATATTATTTCTTTGAATTTCTTGGTTTAGATAAAAATATGCGTGATAAATACATAGATAGTCCATATTTTGAAAGTTGCAGAGAGTTTTGTGAAAAATATGATCAGAATAGTTTTGATCCAGAGTATGATTCATTAGACTTAGATTTCTTTATTCCTATGGTTAAAGACCTATTCAAGAAACCAAAAAAATCGATATATCTACAATCGTAAATGACAGATAACAATACATCTAAACTCCTTGAGTTGATTAAACCTGAAACTGATTTTGATATTTCTTTAACGCCACCCACACCTGATTATTCAGATTTAAACAATTGGGCAGCCTTACCAGATACTGAAGGACAACAATTCTATGTTCCAGACTCATCATTTGAAGTCAATAAAAATAATAATGATGTTGATGTCTTTTATATTCATCCAACAGGTTTTTATGAGAAGAAGTGGAATTCTGATATGAATAAAAATAAATCTGCATATGAGAGAACCGAAATCATGCTTGGAAACCAAGCCTCTGCATTTAATAATTCATGTAATATTTATGGACCAGAGTATAGACAAGCTACTTATTATTCATTTTTTGATAGAGATACTAATGGAAGAAAGGCTCTAGATCTTGCATATTCCGACATAGAGGCTGCTTTTATTTTTTTTACTGAATATTTAAATAAAGATAAACCATTTATTATTGCAGCACATAGTCAAGGAGCACTTCATGCACATAGATTAATTCATAAAATGATCGATAACACTAAACTTCAGAATAGATTCATATGTGCTTATGTTATCGGATATATTCTTCCTGAAACATATTATAAAAATATCTTCCCTAATATTCATAAATCTTCTTCTTACAATGACACTAATTGTTTGATCTCATGGTCAACTGTAGTGGATGGTTTTAAAAGAGATAGAGAAAAAACGCTTTTTTGGAAACCTGATGGATGGTCTGTTGAATTAATGAAACAGAAAATTGTATCAACTAATCCATTTTCTTGGACAAATGACAGTGACTGGCATACAGATTCTGAAAACAAGTCAATAATTAATAAGGCACAAAATTATGACTTTACCGATAGGCTTAAAGAAGAACATACAGGTACTAAAAAATCTATTGGACTAACAAGAATACAAGGCTTTAGCTCTTCACTAAATAATGAAACAGGTCTGTTAGAGACAAAGGGGCCTCTCATAGATAATATTAAAAAAATGAAATACTTTAATGGGGATCTTCATCCCTTTGACGTAATGCTTTTTTGGGGTACATTAAGGCAAAACGTTAGAGATAGAATAGATGCCTACCTTTAAGAACTTAATTTTAATCTTAATTATGCTTACATCTTCAAATATATTTTCCTTTGAAGAAGGAGTTACATCGAACAATGGTATAGAAATATATTATCGTGACTATGGGCCAATTGATGGAGATCCAATACTTTTAGTTCAAGGTCTAGGAGGACAATTAATTAACTGGCCACCACACTTAATAGACTTTCTTATTGAAAATAATTTTAGACCTATAGTGTTTGATAATAGGGACACTGGATTATCATCAAGAATTAATAGTGATAAGTTTTCTAAAGATAAGATTGATAATACTGTTATTAAAAATTACATTAGATATTATTTACGTTTACCTATTCAATCAGAATACACTATAGACGATATGGCTGCTGATGCAGTTTCGGTATTAGATGAACTAGATATAGATGAGGCTCATATTTTAGGTATATCTATGGGAGGCATGATTGCTCAACTTATAGCTTCTAATTATCCTGCTAAAGTTAAGACATTCACATTGATAGCATCAACAGCATCTACACCATCACCATTTAATGGTCCCACAAGAAAAGTAAGAAAACTGTTAATGAATAGAACTAAAAATCCCAATGCAACCTTAGATGAAAGGGTAGCACGAAGCAGAAAAATATTTAAAGAAATTGGTTATGAAGGAATAGATTTGGATACCGACGAATTTTATGAAAACATTAAAATATCTGTTCAAAGGGGCGGGGTTGACGATACGGGTTTTGGAAGACAGATCACATCAATTCTAGGATCACAAAATCGCTTAGACAAGGTCAAATCTATTAAAGCTCCCACATTAATCATTCATGGATTAGAAGATCCTTTAATAAAAGTAAAAAATGCTTACAAAACACATAAACTTATTGAAGGAAGTATACTTAAAATAATACCTGATATGAGGCATTTAATAGAACCACCTGTATTTAATCAATTTAAAGACGATCTTCTTGAGCATCTTAATAAGTAGTAAATAATGTTAACCAATAAATTTAAAGTCAATTACTCTATTGGCGCTATTCCCAATGGAATAAAGACTGATACCTTTACTTTTTTTCTACTATTTTTTTATAGCAATATAATTGGGTTAAATCCAGGATTAGCTGGATTAGCTATTTTTATAGCACTATGTGTTGACGCTATTACCGATCCATTGATGGGGACTATTTCTGATAGAACAAACTCTAAATATGGAAGACGTCATCCCTATATGATGATTTCGTTCATACCAATGTCATTGGGCTACATATTATTATTTGCTCCAAGACAAGACTGGGATATGTCTCAGAATGATTTATTTATCTGGATGACGCTATTCACTGTTTTAACAAGAATAGGCATGACCCTTTTTGATATACCTCATAGAGCTTTTGGTGGTGAGGTTACAAAAGACTATGAAGAAAGGACTCTACTAATGTCATGGCGAGAAATGATTGCATGGGTAGCAGGACTAAGTAACGCATTCCTGGGTTATGGTGTTTTCTTTGCATCAACGCCAGAATATCCTCAAGGACAACTAAACCCAGATGCATGGTTCCCGTTTGCATTAACGGGAGCAATAATAATGATTGTTACTGTCTTATACTCATCATTTACTACAAAGGACAATAATGAAAACTTATCTAAATGGACTGGAACTATATCACTTCAAGAAATACTTAAAGAACTAAAGATTGCTATTGGTAATAAGTCTTTTTTAATTTTTTTCTTTGGTAATTTATTTTTATCTTTAGCCTGGGGCTTAGCAAATACTTTAACCTTATTTGTGAATACATATTTCTGGGAATTTGAAGCAACACAAATAAAATATTTTTTACCAATATATCTTGCAGCTACTTTATTAGCCTTTTACATCACACCTAGGATAATTAAAGTCTTTGAAAAACGAACTATAGTCTTAATTTCTATTGCTGGGGTTGGGTTCTTATCTCCCGCTGCATTTGTAATGTTTAATCTTGGATTAACCCCTGAAAAAGGATCTCTGGAACTTGTATTTTTTATTAGTGCATTCCTTGTTATTTTAATAACCTTTAATGTCATTGGTATTATGGTTAGAGACTCAATGGTTGGAGATATTGCAGATGAAGTTGAATTACAAAGCAATAAAAGACAGGAAGGTATCTTGTTTGCAACAGTAGGGTTTATGCAGAAATTAAATGCTGGTCTCGGATCTTTTTTTGCAGGGCAGGTATTAGCATTTATAAATTTTGATAGATTAAATCATACAGCAGAACAAGCATACACCTTAGCCTTTATTCAAGGCCCTTTAACAACATTATTAATGGTTGTACCATTTATAATATTTTTTAGATATTCTCTCTCTGCACAAAGGCATAAAGAAATAATAAAAAGCCTTAAATAAGCACTTCAAAGCACTTATTCATTCTTGCCCATAATTTTTCTTGCTCTCCACCAGCATCTTTTAAAGAAAAATTATTTATAAAGTGAGAAACTATTGCATTTAATTCATTAGAAGATTTTTTATTTTTCTTGTTAAATTTATCCTTAAGTAATTCTAGTTGAATGACTTTTCTAAGCTCTTGATCATCTTTATCTGAATCTACATTGGCTTGTATTTCAAGTTTTATACATGCATTTGTTAATTCTTTTATATCAGATTTTTTATTTTTGAATGATTTTTCTATATCTGACTGAAAAATATTAGGGACCGTTTCTAACTCTGATTTCTTCATTAAAGCAGTATAAACATTTCCATATGATGCAATCTTTTCTTTTTTTTGATTTATAAGAATATTTTCATTATGCGTTTTAATTTCTTTGTTAATGTCTTTAAATTCTTTTGTATTTTTAGTATTTTTTAATGCCTTTAATTCATTTAAGATTTGATTTACAGTTTTACTAGCTGATTTAAGTTCAGATCTTAAATTATTAATAATCTGTATCTCGTTTTCTATCACCTGCTTTTTTTGAACAAAAAATCTATCAGCACTTTTATTAAACTTATCCCATAGCTTGCTATCATTTTTTCTTCCAGCTGGTCCAATTTTTTGCCATTCATTTTTTAATTCATTGTATTTACTAATACACCTTTCATTATCATCATCTTCAATTTCATTAACCTTATTAATTAAAACCTCTTTTTTTTCTTTATTAATGTTTTCTTGTTTTGAAATATATTCATTAATCGGTTTTCTAGCATCATAATATTTAGTCTTAAGTTTGTTTATATCCTTATCTAAAACTGGTGCAAATCGTTGCCAGTTTTGAAACATGTTACGTAAATAAGTTATTAGGTCTTTAACGGGAGGCCACTTTTTTTGATTTGAAATTACGTATTGATTAATTTGGTCTATTATCTTTTCTCTTTCCTTGGCATTCTTAACTTTTATTCCTTTTATTTCATCAAAATACTCTTTACATGGCTCCCAAGCTTTATTAGATAGCTCATTAAATTCAACCCATTGAGACTTTGATGCAGCTTTGCTAGAGATATCTAGCAGTTGCCATTGACCCTGTATATCATTTATTTCATGAGCATGCTTTTTGGGATTTTCTAAAGGGTTACTTATTAGATCTTTTATCTTAGTTATTAACTGATCTCTTTTTGGATTTGTAGCAAATGATGATATTTCATCATAATATCTTGATTTATTTATTGCAGCATTGAGTTTATGTCTTAATTTATTAGGAAGTTTTTTAAGATGTTTTGATTTATTGTATGCATTTCTTACTTTTTTCTGTGCGTTTTTTATAGAACCATCAGAAAAAAGCTTTTCAGCAATTTCTAAATCTTTGAATAAATCTTGACTAGTTTCCACAATATTTAAATATGAAGTTTATAATTATACCAAATGAAAAAACGAATTCTAACAGGAATTACTACTACTGGGTTACCTCATATAGGAAATTATATTGGCGCCATTAAACCAGCTCTTGAATTTGCGAAAGATTCTAATGATTCATACTTCTTTTTAGCAGACTATCATTCAATTATTAAAAACAACAAACCAAGTGAAATAAGCTCCTCAGTAGAAAATATTGCTCTTGCTTGGCTCTCATGTGGTTTAGATACTAATTCAACTTATTTTTACAGGCAGTCTGATGTGCCTGAGATTCTTGAACTTAGTTGGATTCTAAATTGTATTACTGCTAAAGGCTTAATGAATAGGTCTCATGCTTATAAAGCTGCTACCGCCCTAAATAATGACGATATAGACAAGGGCATTACAATGGGGCTATTTTCATACCCAATTTTGATGGCTGCAGATATTTTGATGTTTGATTCTACTCATGTTCCAGTAGGACCAGATCAAATACAACATCTTGAAATGACAAGAGATATTGCTGCAAGATTTAATCATCTATATAAGCCAATATTCACTTTGCCTGAACCAATCATACATAACGAAAAGAAAGTTGTGCCTGGTTTAGATGGTAGAAAAATGAGTAAATCATATGGCAATGTTATTCCATTGCTTGAGAGTGAAAAGAAGTTAAGAAAATCAATAATGAAGATTGTTACGAACTCATTAGAGCCAGGTGAACCTAAAGATTTTAATGATTGTACTTTATTTGAACTATATCAACATTTTGCTAATGAAAAAGATGTTTTAACTTTTAAACAGTCGTACAAAGATGGGATTTCATGGGGTGAGGCTAAAGAAATATTATTTAATGCTATTAATCAAGAATTAAAACCGGTAAGGGAAAAACACTCTGAATATATTGAGGATAAAGGTTTAATTAATGACCTATTAAACGATGGTGCAAAAAAGGCTAGAGTTATCGCTAAAGAAAAAATTTCTAAAATAAGAGAAGTTATTGGTATAAAAGATATAAGCTGATGTCTATTTCAGGCTCTTCATGGTTGAAGTTTGGTCTTTTCACAGTTGGATTAGGGCAATCATTTGTTTTTGTACTTGTTCCTACGCTTGCAAGGGACCTTGGCCTATCTGAAATACAAACCTCATTGATCTTTGCTATATCAGCTCTAGCATGGGCAGCTACAAGTGCTTTCTGGGGCAGGGCTAGTGACAGGTATGGAAGAAAGAATATCGCTGTATTAGGCCTTGTAGGGTATGCCGTTTCATTGATAGCTCTAATTACTCCATTATTTCTTGCTGAACGCAATTTACTAGACCTAGCATTTTTATTCCCTGCACTTGTTCTAGGGAGGCTTATAAACGGATTAGTAGGATCTGCAACAAGACCAGCATCATTTACATATACCGCAGATATAACTTCTAAAGAAAAGCGCACAGTTAAATTTGCAAGGCTTGAATCTAGTTTTTTATTAGGGACTGTAGCTGGACCACTATTAGGTGGGTTTTTATTTTTGATCACAAATGAAACGCCATTTTATGTTTTCTCATTTCTTGCCCTAATCGCCGCAGTAGGAATATATTGGACTTTAGAACCTACGTCACCAAAGTATAGTCCTTCTAAAAATAACAACAATCAAATCAGATGGTTTTCAGAAAGCATTTGGCCATTTTTAGCTCTTGCTGCAATTTTAAGCTTATGCCAAGCGTCATTATTACAATCAATAGGATTTTATATAGCAGATTCTTTTACTAACTCAAGTGACTTACCAATACTTATTAGCATGACTTTTACGATGTTATCTATATCCACTATTGTTAGCCAATATCTATTTACAGACGCCTTCCCAATGAATAATTTTAATCTGCTTTTGTTTGGAACTATTCTTTTAGTATTTTCATACGTTACAATGGCTTTTTTTCCAATGATATCTGTTTATTATTTATCAATTATTGTTCTTGGGTTTGGTTTCGGGATGACAAGACCAGCATTATCCTCATCTCTTTCAATTGCGCAAACCCCTGAAAATCAAGGTTCGGCGGCTGGATATCTAGGTTCTGTTATACCTATTGGACATATGACCACTCCTTTTATAGCTATGCCAATCTATGCATTAAATCCAGCTTACTTGTATTATTTTAGTTCAATCTTATGTATAGGTTTAATAGTATTTATAATATCGCATCCTATAATAAGAAAATCAGGCGCACTATGAAAAAAGCATTATTAATTATTAATTTAGGTACACCCAATAAGCCATCTTATTTCAGTGTATTTAAATACTTAAGACAATTTTTAATGGATGGTAGAGTCATCAATATTAATCCAATATTACGGTTTCTTCTTGTGAATTTTGTTATTTGTCCATTAAGATCTTTTTCATCAACAAAAATTTATAAAAAAGTTTGGAATGAAGATACAGGATCTCCGCTTTTATTTAATACAAAAAAACTTTCTGAAAAATTAAAATTAAAACTTCCAGAATATGATGTTGATTATGCTATGCGTTATCAAAATCCATCTATTGAAGATGTTTTAAAAAAAATGCTGCTTAAAAATCCAGATGAAATAATAATACTTCCTCTATTTCCTCATTATGCAGCAGCAACTACAGGGTCTGTATATGAAGAAGTATCAAGAATAATTTCAAAACAATGGGTTGTCCCAAAGGTAAAATTTATTAATCAATTTTATGATAACGATAAATTTCTTGATGCATGGATTGAAAAAGCTAATGAATTTAATATACAAGAATACGATAAAATTATATTTAGCTATCATGGAATACCTAATAGTCATGTAGATAATGTATATGAAAATTCTGTTTGCAGTGATCATGATTGCGAACTAAAAATTACAGAAAATAATAAGTTTTGCTATAAAGCAACTACCTATGAAACAACAAAATTATTGGCATCAAAACTCAATCTTGATAAAGATAAATATATTGTTACTTTTCAATCAAGACTAACGAATAAATGGTTAACGCCTTTCACAGATGAAGTCTTAAAGAGTATGCCGAGTGTCGGTAACAAAAATATCTTAGTATTTTCACCAGCTTTTACAGCTGATTGTTTAGAAACAATAATTGAGATAGGAGATGAATATCAAGAGCTATTTCAAGAATGTGGCGGTGATAAATTAGATTATGTTAGATCACTAAATTATTCAGATCTTTGGGCTGATGCTATCATTGATATTATTCAATAAAGAATTTAACTATGTTTAAAGAAAATTTATTAAAAGATAAAAGAATATTAATAACTGGTGGTGGAACTGGTTTGGGTAAGGTTATGGGCAAACATTTTGCCAAACATGGCGCTGACTTATATATATGTGGAAGAAGGGAGAATGTTCTTCAGGATACTGCAAATGAAATTATGGATGAGTTTAATGTTAACGTTAATTATCAAACATTAGATATTAGAGCTTCAAAGGACGTTGATGATTATATTCAATCAATATTTGATGATAAGCCCCTCGATGGTCTAGTTAATAATGCTGCTGGTAATTTTATTTCACCTACTAAAGATTTATCACATAAAGGTTTTGATGCAATTGCAAATATTGTTTTTCACGGAACTTTTTATATCACACATTCTGTTGGAAAAAGGTGGATAGAAGAATCTCATAAAGGGTCAATAATCAGCATATTAGCAACTTGGATTTGGACTGGTTCTCCTTATGTAGTTCCATCGGCGATGTCAAAATCAGGATTACATGCTATGACTCAATCTTTAGCTGCAGAATGGGGTAAATACGGAATAAAAGTTAATGGAATAGCACCTGGACCATTTCCTACTAAAGGAGCTTGGGACAGACTCAATCCTGGTGATAGTGATGATGGTATGTCTACATCAACCATTCCTCTTGGAAGGGTCGGAGAAATGGAAGAACTTCAAAATCTAGCAACTTTTTTAATGGCAGATGGATGTGATTATCTAACTGGACAAACCATAGGTCTTGACGGAGCTCAATATTTGACTGGAGGAGGCACTTTTTCTCAATTAGATAAACTGTCTGACGATGATTGGGAAAATATGAGAAAATTAATTAGAGAAACTAATAATAAAGATAAAGAAAATAGAAGTTAATTATGAGGTATAGCAATGAGTAGTTACGATGAAATGAATAGAGTTCTTGATGAACAAAAAAAGTTTTTTATAAATAATGGCTCACCATCTATCAAGCTCAGAATAGATAGACTTGAAAGGTTAAAAGCATTAATAATGAACAATCGATATGATTTTATTGATGCACTAAATGCTGATTTTGGAGTTAGATCAAAAAATGCATCTATGTTATCAGATGTTTATGGAATATTACCTGCAATAAATCAGGCCATAAAGAATGTAAAAAAATGGAATAAGATTGAAAAAAAATCATCAAATTTTCCATTTGGACTTTTAGGTGCAAAATCTTATATTAAATACGAGCCTTTAGGAACTGTTGGAATGATTTCACCATGGAACTTTCCTGTTAATTTAACCTTCGTACCGCTTGTATCTATATTTGCTGCAGGGAATCAAGTAATGCATAAACCGAGTGAGCATACTCCTATAACCTCAACTTTATTAAAAGATTTATGTGATAAATCATATGATCAAAATGAATTTGCTACTTTTCTAGGCGGTCCCGAAGTTGGAGAAGCATTCACCAAACTTCACTTTGACCATTTGCTATATACAGGAGGTGGCTCTGTAGCAAAACATGTTATGAATGCAGCTTCCAAAAATTTAGTTCCATGTACTCTTGAGCTTGGTGGAAAATCTCCAGTAATAATCGGAAAAAGCGCTGATCTTAAAACCTCAGCTAAAAGAATAATGTTTGGTAAAACGATGAATGCAGGGCAAATATGCCTAGCGCCTGATTATGTTGTTGTTCATAAAAATCAAAAGGAAGATTTTATTAATGAAACAAAAGAAGCTGTAAATGAGTACTTCCCTGATTTAAAGGATAATGATGATTACACATCTATTATTAATCAAAAACACTATGACAGGCTACAAGACTTGTTAAGTGATGCAATTGAAAAAGGTGCAAAGGTCGATGCAATTAACCCTGCTAACGAAGATTTCTCACAACAAGAATTTTATAAAATTCCTCCGACTATTATTACTAATACAACAGATGACATGAAGGTGATGCAAGAAGAAATTTTTGGGCCCTTACTTCCTATAGTTGAATACGATGATATTGATGAGGCTACTCAATTAATTAATTCTAAAGATAGACCGCTAGGATTATATTATTTCGGTAATGACAAGTCAGAAGAAAATAATCTATTAAATAAAACCTCATCTGGTGGCGTAACTGTAAATAATGTTATCAGTCATCTACAACAAGATAATTTATCTTTTGGAGGCGTAGGTCCCTCAGGCATGGGCAGATATAAATCTTTTGATGGTTTTAAGAACTTTTCTAACCCTCGCGCTTACTATAAAGAGGTTGGCTATAAATTTGATAAGTTTTTTAATGCAGTAAGACCACCATACAAAGGTGATATTGAAAAAATATTAAAACAATTATTTAAATAGTTTGTGTCTTCTATATCTCTGAAATTAGGTTATAAATACCTTAGATCAAATAAAGGGGGTATGTTCTCTTTTACTACGATACTTGCGATTATTGGTTTGATGATCGGAATATCAAGCTTAATCGTTGTAACATCAATAATGAATGGTTTTGAAAAGGAACTTGAAAACAGAATCTTAGGAGTTATACCCCATTCTGTAATTTATTCAGATGAGCCAATTAAAAATTATGAAAATCTTATAAAAGATATTAAAAATTATCCAGATATTATTGATGCGTCACCTTATATAAATATTCAAGGATTAATTTCGTCTGAATATGAGAGTAAAGGCATCAATATCATTGGTATTGACGAAGCCAAAGAAGAAAACATGTCAATTATTCCGCAGTATATGGTTGCTGGAGAATTGGAAGGTCTTAACCAAAGCAACTCAATCGTTATAGGTTCATTATTAGCAGCAAATATTAGCGCTTATATTGGAGATGAAATTAACATCACTACTTCGGATATAAAGACTTCCATTATTGGCTCATATCCAACATCTGTAAATCTTAAAGTTGTTGGTATTTTTGAACTTAAGACAGAACTAGATCAATTTATGACATTGGTATCACATGATACGGCTCAAAAACTAAAAAATATTTCTTCGGACGAAACATTATCAATTAGACTTAAAACAAACAATCTTTTTAATGCCGATTATATCAGTCAAGAAACAATAGAACTTATTAACAATAACAACCTTTCATATTCATCATGGAAAGATACTCATGGCACCTTATTTGAAGCTATAAAATTTGAAAAATTACTAATTAGCCTAATGTTATTCTTAATTGTGGCCGTAGCTTCAATATTAGTTTTATCAACAGTTATGATGACTGTTAAATCTAAAGAGCGAGAAGTAGGAATTCTTTTAACTTTAGGCGCAAGCTCTAAACAGATAATTTTGATTTTCTTTACTCAAGGTTTAATTGTAAGCCTGGTAGGAATTATTTTTGGAATTATTTTTGGATTTTTATTAACCTATAATCTTACTAATATTATTATATTGCTAGAAACGGCTTTAGAAAGAAACCTATTAGAAGCATACTTCATTAACTATTTTCCATATCATATCAACTTATTCCAAATTTTTATTATTTGCATAATATCTTTTGCTCTCAGCTTAATCTCTTCTTTAATCCCATCCATAAGAGCAGTGAGGCTAAATCCAGTTCAAATACTAAGACATGAATAAATTAGAATCTATTAACATTTCAAAATCTTTTATCATTAATAATGAGGTATTGAATGTTCTTTCTGATATAAGTTTTTCAATTTATGATTCTGAAAAAGTAGCAATTTCAGGAAAATCAGGTGCAGGTAAATCTACATTACTTCATATAATGGCAGGTCTTGATAAGCCTACAAGTGGAGATATTAACTTCAATAATAATTTATTTTCGAAAATGTCTATTAATAGATTAAGCAATATAAGATTACTTAATTTTGGGTTCGTTTATCAATTTCATCATCTGTTAGAGGATCTAACAATAGAAGAAAACATATCAGTTCCAGCTATATTAAATAATTCATTTAATAAGGTTAAAAGATCAGAAGTAGTCTCATTAATGAAGAATCTTCATATTTATGATCGTAAAGATCATCTACCATGGAAGCTATCTGGTGGAGAAAAACAAAGAGCAGCAATCGCAAGAGCTCTAATAAACAATCCTAAATTCTTATTTCTCGATGAGCCTACAGGTAATTTAGATGATCAAAACTCTCGATCTATACAAGAGCTTTTAGTAAATATGTCAGATCAACACGGTATTGCTTTAATTACAGCTACTCATGATAATGAGTTTATAAAATCTTTTGGTAAGGTTTACAAACTGTTAGATGGAAAATTGAGTGATTTAAATGAGTGAACTTATTTCAGCTGGTGGTCCATTTATGTGGCCATTGTTAGCTTGCAGTATTCTTATTATTACAATATCAATTGAAAGAAGCTGGTTTCTTCAGAATCGTTTGGTTTCTCCAAAAGGGTTGTCAGGCCAGATAATAAAACTTCTTGATAACGGTTTAATGTCAAAAAAGCAAACTAGTGAAATCTCTCACTTATCTTCATTAGGTTTTTTATTAATCAACTGTATAAAGTATAAAGATCTTCAACGAGAAAACTTAGAGTCTAAGATAGAAGAGAAGGCTATGGAGGTAAAATATACCCTGGAAAGAAATTTAACAATGTTAGGAACTATTGCAACTATTAGCCCACTCTTAGGGCTTCTTGGAACTGTTGTAGGAATGATAACCGCATTTACTGGATTAACTGAAACATCAGGAGCAAATCCTGACTTGCTTGCTGCTGGAATATCTCAGGCATTGATTACAACCGCATTTGGTTTGCTTATTGCCGTTCCTGGTCTTGTTTTGCATAAATATTTTGAACAAAAGATTAATTATTTATTAATAAATCTTCAAAAAGAAGTTTCTGGTTTTATAGACATAATTAACAAATGAAATTCATAACCAATAATAAACAATCTTTTTCAATTGAAATCACTCCACTAATAGATATTGTCTTTTTATTAGTAATATTTTTTGTTGTAACATCAAAAGTTGGAGATTCTCAATTTTTATCGCTTGACCTTCCTAAGACTGAATCATTTGACTATAAAGCTGTCCAATCTATAAACGAGATTGTAATTGTTAATAATGGCAGCATATATATCAATAACGACATTTTTAACATAAATAATACAATGGATATAGATCAAGCAATATTTCAACTAGAGAATAATGGCTCCTCGGTTATCCTAAGCGCAGAATCAGATAGTTTACATATATGGGTTATCACTGTTATGGATATTTTAAATAAACATGGTTTTAATGAAGTACAAATAAGAACTATTGAAAAATGAAAAAAGGAAGTTTAAAAAGACTGCTCTCATATACATTTAGATATAAATGGTCATTTTTTATAAGTGTAATTGGTTTTATTAGTTTTGCATTTGCTGATATTGCTGCCGTAGAGTGGATAAGAAGGATTATAGGTTTTATTAATTCTGAGGAAGATAATTTCAGTACAATTCTAGCCTTATCATTAATATTTATTGCATTAGGAAGAGGCATAGGATTTTTTATTGGCAATTATTTTATGTCGAGAGTTGGTTTTGGTGTGGTCCGTGATTTAAGAGGGGAGCTATTTCACAAACTTCACGACTTGCCAAAAGCTTATTTTGATTCAAATCAATCAGGACAACTAATCAATAGGATTACTTTCACTACGACGCAGGTATCAGGAGCTGCCTCAAACGCAGTTAAGACCTTAATCAGAGAAGGGTTTTTATTAATAGGATTATTTATATATCTATTAATTTTAAATTCTAAATTAACACTACTTCTTATAGGTACGGCACCTCTAATAGCGTTGATCGTATATGTTGCTGGAAAAAGACTTAAAAAGTTAGCAGCTAAAATTCAAACTGCTATGGGTGATGTTACCCATATTGCTTCTGAGGCTGTAGATGGTCATGTTGAGATTAAGAGCTTCAATGCACAAGAATATGAAAATTCACGATTTTTAATTGCTAATGAGTCAAATAAAAATCAAAACTTAAAATTAGAAGCAACTGGAAATATGGCAACTCCTATTATTCAGGTATTAGTATCAATTTCATTATCTAT
Organism: Gammaproteobacteria bacterium TMED226; assembly: GCA_002169105.1. Classification (GTDB taxonomy): domain Bacteria; phylum Pseudomonadota; class Gammaproteobacteria; order Magnimaribacterales; family D2472; genus SAR86A. Next base: position 16,849 of record NHJX01000018.1, read on the forward strand.
AGTTGCTTATTTCGCTCTTGGTGCAAAACTTGGGATATCACTTGATGCTGAAACTTTTGTAGCTTTTTTTACTGCTGCAGGACTTATGGCTAAACCCATCAGACAACTTTCAAGTATCAACATGATTGTTCAAAAAGGTCTAGCTGCTGCAAATGAAATCTTTGAACAATTAGATGAAGAAATAGAAAGAGATATTGGTGAGACAACAAAGCAAATCGAAGGCCTTATTGAATTTAATGATATAAATTTTTCATATGATACTGGAAGCAAGATTCTATCAAATATTAATTTTTCTATAGATGTGAATGAAACAGTTGCCATTGTTGGTAAATCTGGTTCTGGTAAATCTACAATCGCAAATCTTATTCCAAGATTTTATAATCACACATCAGGAGAAATCTTAATTGATAACGTTCCAGTTTCTGATTATTCGTTATCACATCTAAGATCGTCTATTTCAATTGTTAATCAATCTCCATCTTTATTTAACGATACTATTGCTAAAAATATTGCATATGGTGATAACTCAATAGATGTTGATAAACTTAAAGAGTCAGCTAAATTATCTGGCTGTGAAGAATTTATATCGAACTTACCCGAGGGTTACGAATCACAAATTGGTGACGATGGTGTATTGCTTTCTGGTGGACAGAGACAACGATTGGCAATTGCAAGAGCCTTTTACAAGGATTCACCAATAATCATTTTAGATGAAGCTACATCTTCATTAGATACTGAATCTGAGCTAATTGTTCAAGAGGCATTAGAAAAACTAATTACAAATAGAACGACCATTGTTATTGCACATAGACTGTCTACTATTGAGAATGCATCAAAAATTATTGTTTTAGATGATGGAAAAATAGTTGAATCAGGGACTCATGAAGAATTAATTAATAACGAATCTGTATATCATTCTTTATATAAGAACAAATTTGAGGATTCGTCAAAATCCACATCACCCAAAGATCAATCAACTCAATTGTTTATGCCTGAATATGTAGATGAACCATCTACAAGCTATGTAGTAGATAGCTGGTATAAAAAAAGTCTTTGGTTATATCTACTTTATCCATTCTCATTATTATTTTCATATTTAACAACTCGAAGAAGAAGAAAATATATTAAAAATATCATAGAATCATATAAACCAAATGTTCCCATTATAGTTGTTGGAAACCTTACGATAGGCGGAACTGGAAAGACTCCTCTAGTAAAACATATAGCAACTGAGTTAATTAATAGAGGATATAATCCAGGAATTGTTAGCAGGGGTTACGGTGGTAAATTTAAAGAAACATTAGAAGTAACTGAGGACACGCCCGTTAAAGAAACAGGAGATGAAGCTCAAATTCTTGCTAAATTAAATATACCTTTTTATATAGACAAAAATAGAGTAAGAGCAGTAAAAGAACTTACCAAGAGGCATAACTGCGATGTAATTATTTCAGATGATGGCTTACAACATTATCAAATGGATCGTGATATTGAAATTGCAGTAATTGATGGTAAAAGAAGATTTGGAAATAATTTAACATTTCCAGCTGGACCCCTAAGAGAATCTAAAAAAAGATTAAAATCTGTTGATTTTATTGTTAACAATACGGGTCCAACGGAAGAGGGTGAATTTTTAATGAATATCAGCCCTTCAAAATTTGTTCATTTAAAATCAGGTAAATCATATAACGTTGATAATTGGCCAATGCATAAACAAATACACGCTGTAGCTGGCCTAGGGAATCCAGGTAGATTTTTTGATTTACTTGATAAACTTGGATTTGATATTATTAGACATCCATTTCCTGATCACCATAAATTCTTAACAAGCGATATCTTTTATTTAGATCACCTACCAATAGTAATGACTGAGAAAGATGCATCAAAATGTAAAGATTTTGATAATAATAAAATATGGTTTCTTACAATCGATGCTGATGTTAGTAATAAATTCATTGATAAGCTTATAGATAAGTTAAAATCTATTAAATGATATGAATGAAAACTTATGCATCATAATACCTTCTCGCATAGGCTCCACAAGACTCAAAAATAAACCACTTGTTGACATAAAAGGTGAAACTTTAATTCAAAGAGTATTTAAAAATGCTTATCAAATATCAACTCAAACTTTTGTGGCCACTGATTCAATTTTAATAAGGGATAATCTTATAGACATTACTGATAATGTTGTAATGACATCCGAAGATCATATTTCTGGGACAGATAGAATACATGAAGCAGCAAATAAATTATCTCTGGATGATGATACATTAATACTAAACCTTCAAGGAGATGAACCATTTATACCCAAACAATTAATATTAAACCTGATAGATGACTACTTCTCTATATCATGTGATGTAATAACTGCATCTTCAAACTTATACTCAGATGCAGATATATTAAATCCTAATTGTGTTTTAGTTGAAGTCGATGACAATAATTTCGCAACTAAATTTTCGAGATCAGAAGAATTAACTAATCCAAAGAGACATATTGGTGTTTATGGTTATTCTTTAAATGTATTAAAAAAGTTAGTTAGCCTTTCGCCTACTGAAAATGAATTAAAATTTAAATTGGAACAATTGCGATTTATAGAAAATGGTTACTCTATCTATGTTTCTAACTATGAAAACCAAATTCCTCATGGAATTGATACTACTGAAGATATAAAAAATGCAAATATTTATTTATCAACCAAATGAAGATTCTAGAGAATCACGCTATTCCAAACTCTCTTAAAATTAAATCTATTTCTAAATATTATATTGAAATAGATAGTTCAAACTCTTTTGATGAATTGCATCAATTTTTAATAAAAAAGGATTTACCAGTATTGATAATAGGAGAGGGAACAAATGTTGTACTCAATGATTTCTTTAATGGGGTAGTTATTAGGCCGCTCTTTAATAATATCTTAATCCAAAATCAATTAGATAAAATACCATTATCAGACTTTCATGTATCTGTAGGAGCATCTGTTAATTGGCATAAACTAGTTAACCATATGATAGAAAATAAAATTTTTGGTTTTGAAAATCTTTCACTAATACCCGGATCTGTCGGCGCTGCTCCGATACAGAATATTGGTGCATATGGTCAAGAAGTGTCTAATTTAATTAAAAAAGTTCATTGTTATGACTATAAAAAAGGAAAGTTTGTTACATTGTCTAACAAGGATTGTAATTTTTCCTATAGAAGCTCATCTCTTCAAAATAGCAATCTTATAATTTTTAAAATTGATTTTAATATCAATAATAATAAAACCTTTAATTTGGACTACAAGTCATTACAAAATTATATTGTTAATAACAATATAAATAAAAAAGATCTTAATTTAAAAAAAATATCAGATATTGTATGCACCATTAGAAATCTAAATCTACCGAATCCAGATGTAACTCCTAATGCAGGCAGTTTTTTTAAAAATGCAATTATTAAGAAGGAAGAAATTAATACCGCTCATTATTCATATGATGAGTTAATTATCTGGAAAGTAAATGATAAATATGTAAAAGTTGGTTCTGCTAGATTAATTGAGCTAATAAAAGATTCACTAGATTTAAATCCACGGGTGATGATATTTAAAAACCATTCCTTAGTGTTAATAACTAACGGAGAGGCAACACAAAAAGATGTATTAGATTATGCAAACCATATAAAAAATAGAGTACTAGAAATCTTTAATATCTCTTTAGAAATTGAACCAACCGTTATTACTAATTAAATATGTTTTTGTGGTCAGCTCTTGCACACCTAATTGCTCTTACAAGTCCAGGACCTGATACAGCTATAGTTATAAGGCAAGTTTCTTTGTATGGAAGAAATGAAGGCTTTAAAGCATCTATCGGTATAGGTTTAGGTATATATATTCATTGTTTATTAGCGATAAACGGAATTTCAATAATTATTTTATCTAATGATTTGTATAAGTTCGTTATAAGCATGATTGGGAGTTCTTATATAATTTACTTAGGAATTAGTATGCTACTAAGCAAAAAGCCTGAATTAAGTAACTTAGATAAACATAAAAGCAGTTATAAAAATAGTATATTAATTGGACTAGTTACTAATATTTTTAATGTTAAAGCATTTTTATTTTTTATTTCATTATTTACTATACTAATTGATACAATTGATGGCTTATATTTTTATATTTACCCTTTATATTTTGCTGTCACATCATCCTTGTGGTTTATTCTTGTAAGTTATATTTTGACTGTTTCAAATAATAAAAATTTTAATTTATATGCAAATAAATATATATCTTTAATAATGTCATTTGTATTATGTTTTATTGGGTTATTAATATTAATTAGATCAATTTCTCTTGAATATTCAATGAATTGAGGAAAGTCATTCATTAATACTTCTTCAATAGACTGATCTGT
>NHJX01000019.1 GCA_002169105.1 Gammaproteobacteria bacterium TMED226
ACTTTACTAAAGGATCAGCATATTCAAAATATTTATTTGTAACAATGCCGTACATAATTTGATTTTTATCTAGATGATTCAGTAATTTTTCTATTCCATCAAAAAGCTTTGATTTTGTTTTAAGATTGTTTTTATATTCAGATAAGAACTCATTTTTAAACTTTTCAAAGCTTCTATGACTTTCATTTATATTAAAAGCAAATTCAATTAACTTAGAAGAACCTTCTGAAATATAAGCCCTGATTTCATCGGCAGTAACATTTTCTTTATTATATTTAGTAAGTATATTATTTAAAGATGTAAGAAAATCTGGAGCTGTATCAATAAGAGTTCCGTCTAAATCAAATAAAACTAGTTTGGTCTTATAACTTTCTTGCATACATTAAATAATTAACACCAAGGTCATTATTAAGATGAGCTTTGTGCGTAACTGGGTTATAAAACATACCTTTGGTTTCAAGCAATTCAGCATTAGCTGATCGAATATAAGAGGCTAACATCGATGGTTTAATGAATTTATTAAATTCATGTGTCCCTTTTGGAAGAAGGTTGAATATATATTCGGCTCCAACAATTGCAGTTAACCAAGATCTTGGGTTTTTGTTTATCGTTGATAAGAATAGAAAGCCTTCCGGTTTTAGAAGATTTATACATGTCTTAACTAGCTCTTTAGGATCTGGAACATGTTCTAGCACTTCTAGGCAAGTAACAATATCAAAAGACTCAGAATTTTTTTTATTTAATTCTTCAGCTGTTTTTTCAANATATGAAATATTCTTGTTATTTTCTTTAGCATGAATTTTAGCAACTTGTATTCCAGGTCCTGCAGCATCGATTCCAGTGACGTTCGCACCAAAGTCATATAAAGCTTCAGACAACAGACCNCCGCCGCAACCGACGTCCAGGATATCTTTATCTAACAATTCTATCTTGTCTTTAATATAGTTAGCTCTAAGAGGATTAATTATATGGAGTGGTTTAAAGTCACCATCTTTATCCCACCATTCTTCAGCGATATCAGAAAATTTTTTAACCTCTTGTTTATCTACATTAGCCATTCGCATATTCTAACCCTTATAAATTTAATAAAGAATAAATATAAATATAAATTATGTAGCAAGACTACATGTAAAAACCTTAATTAAATACCTTAATATGGCATTTTTAATTTTATTGACTTGTGAGAACTGTTAAGATTAAATTTATTACACATTTATAAATTCAAACCGTGATTATAGCTGCATTAAAATCAAATATTTTATCTGATGCGAGATCTCCAATTCATTTAGAAACAATTAATTCATTATTAAATCTAGGGGTTGAAGTTTGGTTTGAAGAGGATATTGGTAAAGGAATCAACGTAAGTAATAGCATTTTCAAAGAACTTGGGTTGAAAAAATGTTCTAGAGATGAGTGTTTAAAAAATGGGGATTTATTAGTTACCAATCAAGCACTCGATCAAGGCGAGCTAGAACTTATTAAATCAAATTCAACTATTTTAGGAATGGTTAATCCTTTTAATAATCAGGAATTAATAAATTCATGTTCAAAATTAAATATTAATCTAGTGAGCATGGAATTTATTCCAAGAATTACAAGAGCGCAAAAAATGGACGTTCTAAGCTCACAAGCTAACTTAGCTGGATATGTCTCAGTCATAGAGTCTGCTAAGCATCTTTCAATAGCCTTACCAATGATGATGACAGCAGCTGGGACTTTAAAACCTGCAAGAGTATTTGTTATTGGCGTAGGTGTTGCTGGTCTTCAGGCCATNGCAACCGCCAAGAGACTTGGAGCAAGAGTAGAAGCATTTGATACAAGAGATGTAGTTGAAGAACAAGTAAATTCTTTGGGTGCAAAGTTTGTAAAAATTGACTTAGGCAAGACGGGTGAAACCGATCAAGGTTATGCAAAAGAATTGACTGAAGAACAAATTACTAAACAAAAGGAGCTTCAGGCAAAGGTATGTGAGCGATCTGATATTGTCATTACCACTGCTCAATTATTTGGAAGGCCTGCGCCTCTTCTGATAGACAATAAAACCATTGATAATATGAATCCTGGTAGTGTTATTTTTGATATGGCAGTTGAATCAGGCGGTAATGTTGAGGGCTCTGAGGTTGATAAAATTATTGAGAGAAATGGAGTAAAGATAATCGGAATCTCCAACTTGGCATCAAAAGTTTCAAACCATGCTTCACTGGCATTATCTAATAACTACAATAATTGGATTTCTGATTTCTATGATAAAGAATCTTCCAAAATAAATTTTGATTTTGAAGATGAAATAATAAAAAGCAGCGTGCTAGTCTATAAAGGAAGAATTACAAATGAGAGGTTTCAATAATGGAAATGGAAACTTATGTATTACTTGGGTTTGTTCTAATTCTTTCAGTTTATCTTGGATTGGAACTAATTTCTAAGGTACCAAGCACCTTACATACTCCACTAATGTCTGGAGCAAATGCAATATCTGGTGTTGCTCTTGTTGGTGCATTAGTCTTGGGTGGCGATAGTCAATTACAAAACATATTGGCTTTTCTGGCAATTACTTTTGCATCAATTAATGTTTTCGGTGGTTATTTGGTTACTAATAGAATGCTAAAAATGTTTAAAAAGAAATAATAATAATGAGCATAATTGAAAACATTTCAGCATTTCAAAATTTAATATATATTGCGTCAGCTATTTTATTTATAACTGGAATAAAAATGCTTGGCAAAGAAGATACCGCTGTAAAAGGAAACTTCTTATCTGCATTGGCAATGTTTATTGCAGTCGTTATTACATTTACAGATCCAGAAATCGCAGTTGATCCATATATAATTTTAGCCGGAATAGGAATAGGTGCAGTGGTTGGTTCGATAATCGCTTTGAAGGTAAAGATGACCTCAATACCTGAAATGGTAGCGCTCTTTAATGGTTTTGGTGGTTTGGCAACTTTCTTTATAGCTTGGTCTGAGTTTGAATCTGTTCCAGATATTCCAGATAGCTACTTTAAATACCTATTAATAATGATTACCACTTATATAGGAGGTGTAACTTTTTCAGGAAGTATTATCGCTTATGCAAAATTATCAGAAAAGCTAAAAATACCAAAGACTTCTCTAATCACGAAATTATTTACAACAGTTTTTTATGTTTCATTAGCATTCCTGCTATATACAATCTTTATTACGCCTTCCTTAGTCCCTGAATTCGAATTCTTTATTGTTTTACTAGTGTTAGTCTTACTTGGGGGCATTGGCTTTGTTTTGCCAATTGGAGGTGGAGACATGCCTGTAGTTATATCTTTACTAAATTCTTTTTCAGGAATAGCTGCCGCTTTTGCTGGATTATTATTATTGAACAATGTATTGATAGTTGCAGGNTCATTGGTCGGTGCAAGCGGATTGATACTTACAGTAATCATGGCTAAAGCTATGAACAGATCTATCGGGAATATTCTATTTGTTGGTTATGCATCTCAGTCTAATGGATCAAAATCTGAAGAAAATGGGGAAGTAAAACCTATAAATGTATCTGATTCATACTTGATCCTTGAAAATGCAAGTTCCGTTTTAATAGTTCCTGGTTATGGTATGGCAGTTGCTCAAGCTCAGCATGTTGTTAGAGAGTTAGGAGAACTTCTTGAAGCTAATGGCACAGAAGTTAAATATGGCATTCATCCAGTTGCAGGAAGAATGCCTGGACATATGAATGTTTTATTGGCTGAAGCAAATGTCTCTTATGATGTTTTAGTTGAGCCAGATGATGTTAACCCTATGATGGATACCGTAGACGTAGCTGTTGTTATTGGTGCAAATGATGTTGTAAATCCTTCAGCGACTGAAGAGCCCGGAAGTCCAATTTACGGTATGCCAATTATTGAAGTTCATAATGCAAGAACTGTATTTGTTCTAAAAAGATCTATGTCTTCTGGGTTTGCTGGTGTGCAAAATCCACTTTTCTTCAAAGAAAATACAAGAATGCTTTTTGGTGATGCAAAAGAGTCTATAGGTGGGCTTGTATCAGAATTTAAAGAATAAATTATCCCATAAATATGTTAAAATTAAGCCTTACTTAAGTAAGGATATTCATACATAAACTAGGGGCTAGATTAGCAAAAAAATGAGCGATTTTGCAAAAGAAATTATATCTGTAAACATTGAGGATGAGTTAAAACAATCCTATCTAAGTTATGCACTTAGTGTTATTCATGGAAGAGCTCTTCCGGATATAAGAGATGGGCTCAAACCAGTTCATAGAAGAATCCTTTTTGCCATGTATGACCTAAAAAATTATTACAACAAACCTTACAAAAAATCTGCAAGAGTTGTTGGAGATGTAATAGGAAAATATCACCCACATGGTGACTCAGCTGTATATGATGCGATGGTTAGAATGGCTCAAGATTTTTCAATGCGATACCCGATAGTTGAAGGTCAAGGCAATTTTGGGTCTATTGATGGAGATCCTCCAGCGGCAATGAGATATACCGAAGTTCGCATGGCTAAAATAACAGATCAAATGCTAGGAGATCTTGAAAAGGAAACTGTTACCTTTTCACCAAATTATGATGGAAGTGAGAATATTCCAGATGTTTTACCAACAAAGATCCCTAATTTATTAGTTAATGGTTCGTCCGGTATAGCAGTAGGAATGGCAACGAATATACCTCCTCATAATTTAACTGAAGTATTGAATGGATGCATAAATTTAATAAATAATCCAAAAATATCAATAGATGAATTAATAAAAGATATTTCTGGACCGGATTTCCCAACTGGTGGAACAATTGATGGCAAAGCCGGAATATATGAAGCTTATAAAACTGGCAGAGGCATAATACACATAAGATCAAATACTTCTGTCGAAGAAGATAAATCTGGCAAACAGTCATTAATAATTAATGAAATACCTTTTATGGTAAATAAAGCAAGGATGCTTGAAAAAATAGCTGAATTAGTTAAAGAAAAAAAGATTGAAGGCATAACTGAGATAAGAGATGAATCTGATAAAGATGGTCTAAGGGTTGTAATTGAGGTTAGAAAAGGAGATTCAGTTGATGTTTTAGAAAATAATCTTTTTGCACAAACACAACTTGAACAATCCTTTGGTATTAATTTTACTGTTTTGTTAGATGGCCAGCCAAAAGAGGTAAATCTAAAAGAAATGATTCAAGCTTTTGTAAGGCACAGAAAAGATACTATCATCAAGAGAACTAAGTTTGATCTGAAAAAAGCAAAGGAAAGAGGGCATGTTGTAGAAGGTTTAATGGTTGCAATTGCCAACATAGATGAAATTATTACCATTATTAAAAAATCTAAGGATCCTAAAATAGCTGCAACTGCACTATGCAAGAAAGTATGGAAGTCTGGCCCAGTCGAAGCCATTTTAAAAAAAGTAGGAAATGATGCTTGCAAGCCCAAAGGTCTTAGTAAAGAGATTGGCTTAAAGGGTAAAAAATATAGGTTATCATCTGATCAAGCAAAGGCAATTCTTGATTTAAGGCTGGGTAGGTTAACTGGCCTTGAGCAAGATAATCTAAGTAAAGAGTTCTCTGACATAGTAGAAAAAATTCTGGGATTGCAAAAGATTCTTGATGATAAATCAACTTTAACTAATCTAATGATTGGTGAGTTGCAAGAAATTAAAGATAATTTTGGTGATGACAGAAGAACATTAATCAATGACACCAGAAGAGGAATAACTAATGAAGATTTAATTCCAGAAGAAACAAGAGTGTTAACCGTATCAAGAAGTGGTTATGCAAAAACTCAACCTCTTGATGAATACAGGGAACAAAGAAGAGGCGGTCAAGGAAAAGCTGCAGCAGCTGTAAAAGAAGAGGATTTAATTCAGAATTTATATGTGCTTAGTAGCCATGTTCAGATACTCTGTTTTACTACAAAGGGTAAAGTTTTTTGGTTAAAGGTTTATGAAATTCCAGTTGCTTCAAGAATATCTAAAGGAAGACCTTTAGTTAATATGTTAAATCTTGATGATGATGAAAGAGTGAGTGAAATACTTCCAGTAGAAGAATTTTCTGATAAGCATTTTATTTTCATGGCTACCAGAAAAGGAATAACTAAAAAAACTAACCTAAGTCTTTTTGCTAGGAAGTGGAAATCAGGCATCAAGGCAATCAATCTTGATGAGGATGATAGATTGATTGGAACAGCAATCACAGATGGCACTAAAGAAATTTTACTTGCATCTTCTGCTGGTAAATTAATTAGATTTAAAGAATCTAAAGTTAGGGCAATGGGAAGGACGGCTAGAGGTGTAAAAGGAATAAAGCTACAAAAAGAACAAAAATTAATATCACTTAACGTTGCTGATCCAGCAAAAACAATTCTTTGTGTATCTGAAAATGGGTATGGCAAAAAAACTCATTTAGATGACTTCCCAACACATAACAGAGGAGGTCAAGGAGTTATTTCAATGAAAACAAGTGAAAGAAATGGTCTTATGGTCGCTGCAACACTCGTTGAAGAAAAAGATGGAATAATGCTAATAAGCGATAAAGGAACGATGATACGTACTAACGTCTCTCAAATACCTACATTAAGTAGAAATACTCAGGGCGTTAAAGTTATAACTCCAAAAGAAGGAGAAAAACTTATGGAATGCGTCACAATCCCCCAAGAAGAAGACGAAGACGAATAACTATGAGGAAGTGGAATTTCTGTGCTGGTCCTGCAGTTATTTCAGAAGAGGTGTTATCTGAAGTTCAGGCTGAATTACTAGAATACAAAAATTTTGGAACATCAATTATGGAGATGAGCCACCGCTCGGAGGCTTACAAAAAAGTTGCTTCTACAGCTAAGGATGATCTAAAGGATATTTTAGAAATTCCTGATACTTTTGAAATTTTATTTCTCCAAGGAGGAGCAACATATCAATTTTCAATGATACCTATGAATTTTAAACATCTTACAGGCACAGCTGATTACATAACTACTGGAACATGGACTAAGAAAGCTTTTATTGAAGGATCAAAAATAATGAATCTAAAAGAGATTCATTCTTCAGAGGATAATAATTTTACAAATGCACCAAATATAGAAGACTTAGAAATATCAGAAAAAGCTGCCTACGTGCATTATTGCCCCAATGAAACCATTCAAGGTAATGCAATCCATAAAGCCCCAAAGATTAATAAACCATTAGTTGCAGACATGTCATCTGTAATATTGAGCGAACCTCTTGACGTAAGAAATTTTTCATTAATTTATGCTGGAGCACAAAAAAATATCGGACCAGCAGGTTTAACAATAGTTATTCTCAATAAAGAATTTATGAAAGAAGGTAACAAAAATCTTCCTAATCTTCTTAGATATTCTGAGCATGCAAAGTCTGATTCAATGCTAAATACACCGCCTACTTTTTCATGGTATGTAGCTGGCAAGGTTTTTAAATGGATAAAAAATAAAGGGGGCTTAAGGTTTTTCAAAGAGCAAAATACATTAAAGGCTTCCAAGTTGTATAAATTTATTGATAATTCAGATTTTTATTCAAATCCTGTAGAAATTGATAATAGATCTATTATGAATATTCCATTTATTTTAAGAGATAATATGCTCGATTCTTCTTTCTTAAAAGAATCAGGGCAAAATGGACTTTTAAATCTTAAAGGACATCGTTCAGTTGGAGGAATGAGAGCTAGCATATATAATGCTATGCCTCTTGAGGGAGTAGAAGAGTTAATAAAATTTATGGATTATTTTGAATCTAAATATGGTTAAAGGGAATGTCGGATAAGAGTCTTAAAAATATAAGAAATAAGATTGATAAAGTGGATCAAGATATTTATAAACTTATTCAAAAGAGAGCATCTCATGCTGTTGCTATAGGTAAGATTAAATCTAAGATTAGTCCAAAATCATCATTTTATAAGCCTGACAGAGAAGCAAAGATTCTTAGAAATATCCTTAAATCTAATGAAAGAGGACTATTACCTGATGCTAAGATAAGATCAATATATAAAGAACTTATTTCAGGATGCTTATCACTTGAAGAGATTCTAAAAGTTGCATATCTTGGCCCTGAAGGAACTCATTCTGAAGCCGCAGTTTATAACCAATTTGGTTCGCAGATAATCAGAATACCGACTTTAACTATAGATGATGTCTTCTTTCAGGTTGTGCATGATGAAGTAAACATAGGAGTTGTTCCTGTAGAAAATTCATCTGAGGGAGTAATAAATACCACTCTAAATTGTCTAGCAGACAGTGAAGATATTAATATTATTGGTGAAATATCTCTAGACATAGATCATCAACTAGCTTCAGGTAATAAATTTAATATCAATGAAGCTTTTGCCATTGCATCTCACCCTCAAGCGCTCGGCCAATGTACAAAATGGATTGAAAAGAATTTAGGTAATATTAAAAGACTCGAAATGCCAAGTTCTGCAGTTGCAGCTAAATACGCAAAAGATAATAAGAATATTTTATGTATTGTAAATTCAATGGCAGTTAAAAAATATAAACTTAAGCTTGTTAAAAAAAATATACAAGATTTTTCTGAAAATAAGACTAGATTTCTTGTAATTGGAAAACATGAGGTTGGAAAGACAGGAAAAGATAAAACATCATTCCTAATTCAAACCCCCAATAAGCCTGGTTCACTTTTATCTGTTTTAAAGCCTTTTGATAATAGAAAGATAAACCTAAGTAAAATTGAAACTCGCCCTTCAAGAGGCAACAATAATTCTCATGATTTCTTTGTTGATTGTGAGGGTCATATTAAAGATCAAAAACTCCGATTAGCAGTTAAAGAAGTTATAGATACCGGAGCAATTGTAAGGCACTTTGGATCTTATCCAGAATATGTATGAATCTAAATGTAAATAATATTTTAGTTATTGGGCTGGGCATAATTGGTTCGTCTATAGCTTTATCAGCAAAGTCTAAAGGTATAAATGTTCATGGTTTTGATTCTGATAGCTCAATTACAGAACATGCAATAAAGTCTGATGTTATAGACCAAAGTGTTAGCACATTAGAAAGTATAAATTCTAAAGAATATGCAAAAGATTTAGATCTGATTATCATAGCAGTTCCGCCAAAGCAAACACTCGATGTTTTAAATAATTTGTACGAGGTTTGGAATACAAATACAACCATTACAGATACATCCAGTGTAAAAAACCATATAAAAATAGAAAATGTTTCAAATATAGTTCTTTCACATCCAATTGCTGGGTCTGACAAGTCTGGTATAGATGCTGCAGATAAAAATCTTTTTATTAATAAGAAGAATGTTCTATGCAATCCATTTAATGCAAATAAAGATCATTTTAAGAAAGTAGAAAGTTTTTGGAAAGATGCTTTGCAAATGAGAACAGCTTTGATGTCTGTTAGTGAACATGATTTAATTTTTGCCATGACAAGTCATTTGCCTCATTTAATCGCATATGCACTAATTGATTCAATAAGACTTTCAACTACTGAAGTTGGTGATAATGCAGGAGCAGGCCTTAAAGAATTTTTAAGATTAAGCGGATCTAATCCTGAAATGTGGAGAGATATTTTTACCTTAAACAGAGTTGATCTCATTAAGGCTCTAGCTGGCATGCAAATATCCTTAAATAATTTACTAGAATTAATAACAGAATCAAAAGAAATACCAGATATATTCTCACATCTTGAAATGTTAAGAGAAGAGCTTGATGAAATTAAATCATACAAAGAAACTAAGTTTTGAATCTAATTTCAAATAAAATTAGCTCTATAAGAGGGGAAATTATTTGTCCTGGAGACAAGTCCATATCCCAAAGAATATTGATTTTAGGGTCTTTATTGAATTGCAAAATGAAGATAAAAGGGTTTTTAAACTCACATGATCCAAATTCGACATTAAACGCATTAAATACAATCGGAGCTCATATAGAAAAAGATGAAGGAATAATCTATTTAAAAAAAAGAAATTGTCCTTTTTTAGAATCATCACAAAATCTAGATCTTGGTAATTCAGGAACCGGCATGAGACTCCTGCTTGGATTAATATCCGGACTAGATATTAAGGCAACTTTAATAGGAGATTCATCCTTATCTAAAAGACCTATGATGAGAGTTATTAATCCACTTCAAGCAATGGGAGCCAGAATTAAAAGCAACTCTGGAAAGGCTCCAATTTATCTGGAAGGATCTGAAATAGACGGTGATTTTGAATATGAAATGCCTGTAGCAAGTGCACAAGTTAAATCTTCATTGATTCTTGCTTCAATAGCATCAAATACTTCAATAAGCATTATTGAGCCAAAGATCACCAGAGATCATACAGAAAGAATGATTGAATATTTTGAGGGTGACATAACATACTCTGATAATAAAAAAGGATTAATAAGAGTTAATAAGAAAACTTTAGTACCAAAAGATACTTATGAAATCGTTGGAGATTTCTCATCAGCATCTTTTATTATTGTTGCTGCATTAATAGCACATGAATCAGAAGTATTAATAAAAAATGTTGGGCTGAATCCAACAAGAAATGGACTATTAAAAATTCTATCAATGATGGGTGCAAATATTGAATTGAAAAATAAAAGGGTAGTTTGTAATGAAGAATCAGGAGATGTTCTAATTAAATCTTCTACTTTAAATGCAATTGATGTCCCAGATGAGATCATTCCAAATATAATTGATGAAATACCCATATTGAGCATTGCAGCAGCTTTTGCTAATGGTACTACACATATTAAAAATGCATCTGAATTGAGGGTAAAAGAATCAGATAGATTAGATGCAATTTCTGACGGACTTAAAAAATTAAAGATAGATCACAAGATGTTTGATGATGGGATTTCTATTACTGGAAAAAATGGCTTTTTAGATGTTAATGAAGATATTAATTCTTTTGATGATCATAGAATAGCAATGAGTTTTTTGATTGCAGGTATTAGATCAAAAAATGGAATAAGAGTTATAAATTGTAATAATATTGAGACGTCCTTCCCAAATTTCAAAGATATAATGAATTCAATAGGTATGAAAATTAATGCAAATGATTAATGTAATAACAATTGATGGGCCTTCGGCATCAGGGAAAGGAGCTTTAGCTAGAAATATCGCACATCAGTTTGGGTTAAATATTTTAGACAGCGGGGTTCTCTATAGGTTATTTGCGTATTTTGATATTTTAAATGTAAGTTACGAAGAGATAGCAAGTAAGATTGATAATGAAATAAATTTCAAATTAGAAAAGGATATCTTAAAAATACTATTTCAAGATAAAGACATTTCTTTCGAGCTAAGATCTGAAGAAATTGCAAAAGTTGCATCAAAATTAAGCTCTAAAAAAGAAGTTAGAGATTTGTTATATGACATACAAAGAAATTTTTATAATAGTAATGGGCTGGTTGCTGATGGAAGGGATATGGGTACGGTGGTATTTAAAGATGCAAAACTAAAAATATTTTTAACCGCGTCTTCAAAAGTAAGAGCAAAAAGACGATATTTAGAGTTGCAGAATCGTGGACAAGAAGTTAATATGCCGTCTCTGATAGCTGATATTGAATCAAGAGATTTAAAAGATAGTTCTAGAAAATTATCTCCTCTCTTACCAGCTGATGATGCAAATATAATAGATTCATCAGATATGTCGCTTGAGGAAGTATTCAGTTTTACTGAAAGTTTAATTAAAAAGGAATTTATATAAATGTCAGAATCTTTTTCAGCCTTATTAGATGAAAGCTTAGAAACACTTGATATGCAACCTGGCTCAATTGTTTCTGGGGTAGTGCTCGACGTTGATAAAGACTGGGTAACAGTTCATGTTGGTCTTAAGTCTGAGGGAATTATTTCACTTGATGAATTTAGAAATAATCAAGGTGATGTTGATATAAATGTTGGAGATGATGTTGAGGTTGCTTTAGAAGCTGTAGAAGATGGATATGGAGAGACAAGAATCTCTAGAGAAAAAGCAAGAAAGATATCTACTTGGAAAATGTTAGAAGATGCTCTTGAGACAGGAGAGTTTGTAACAGGAAAAATTCATAATAGAGTTAAAGGCGGTTTTGCTGTTGAAGTTGAAGTTGTTAAGGCTTTTTTACCTGGATCACTCGTAGATGTAAGGCCAGTTAAGGAAGCTCCAGATATAGAAAATACTGTCCAAGAGTTCAAAGTAATAAAATTAGATTACAAAAGAAACAATGTTGTCTTGTCTCGAAAAGCAGTATTAGAAAAAAATAATTCTGCTGTAAAAATTGAGTTACTAAAAAATCTTGATGAAGGACAGATTGTTAAAGGCATTGTAAAGAACATAACGGATTATGGTGCATTTGTTGATCTTGGGGGGCTTGATGGCCTGCTTCACATAACAGATATTTCTTGGTCTAGAGTTACCGATCCTTCTCAACATTTAAGTATTGGTGAGGAGATAGATGTCAAAGTGCTAAGTTTTGATAAAGAAAAGCTTAGAGTTTCTCTTGGATTAAAACAAATTCAAAACGATCCATGGGAAAATGTAGAATCCAATTATTCAGTTGGTGGTGTTTACGAAGCTTCAGTTTCAAACATAACTGATTATGGCTGCTTTGCTCAGCTAGAGGAGGGCATCGAAGGCCTTATACACTTATCTGAATTAGACTGGACTAGCAAAAATATACATCCATCCAAAGTCGTTGAAATGGAACAAAAAATCAAAGTTATGATTTTAGAAATCGATCATGAAAAGAGACGAATATCTTTAGGTTTAAAACAAACTAAATCAAACCCATGGACAGAGTTTGCCAATAAATATGGCATTGGAGATAAAGTTGAAGGTAATATCAAGTCAATAACCGATTTTGGAATATTTGTTGGCCTAGAGGGTGATATAGATGGCTTAATACATCTTTCTGACATATCTGAAGATGATGATCCAAAAGAAACACTTAAAGAATTTAAGAAAGACCAAAAACTGCAGTGTATAGTTTTTGCTGTAGATTCTGAAAGAGAAAGAATTTCTTTAAAGCTGAGTGAGTAATATAAAAAAAGAAAATTTTACTAGATCAGATATTGAATCGTCTTTAAGAAAAAAATTTCCTAATTTAAATAAATCAGACATAACTGAATCTATAGATATTATCTTAGACTCCATAATTGAAGCTGTTGCTTTAGACGAAAAAGTTGAAATAAGAGGTTTTGGAACCTTTTCAAAGAAATATATTCGACCAAGAAAATTTATTAATCCCAAGACAAAAAAAATATCTTACTTGGGCGAAACAGCTACATTACATTTTAAACCTTCAAAATCATTGATAAAAAAGTGATTTTTAGATTAAGATTTTATATATGTCTAAAAATATAATTGTTGCTATAGATGAATCAGAATTAACTTCGTTAAAAGATATTATAGATTCTCTTGATAGTGATAAATGCATGATAAAGATAGGAAGTGTTGCTTTTAATTCAATTGGTCATAAATCAATCTTTTATGCAGCTGAGAAAGGATTTGAAATATTTCTTGATCTTAAGCTTCATGATATTCCTAATACAGTAAAAAAAACTATAAAAGGGCTCGTTTCTTTGCCTATTAAAATGCTAACAATTCATACATCTGGT
>NHJX01000020.1 GCA_002169105.1 Gammaproteobacteria bacterium TMED226
TTTTTATTAAAGGTTTGTTTTATGGAAAAATTTAGAGATAATATGGAAATAATTTTCCTTATAACTATTTTTGTATCATCATTATCAGCAATTACACCGATAACGTAATACACTCAACATTATGAACAAATTTTTATTTTTAGCTTTTTCTGTTCTTTCTCTCCACAGTTATGCCTGCTCTAATATTCTAAATACTGAGATGCGGTTATTAGATTCAAGCGAAACAGTTAATTTATGTGAATATGAAGACAAAGTAATGCTCGTTGTTAATGTTGCAAGCAGATGTGGATACACATATCAGTATGCTTCATTACAAAAACTTTATGAAGAATATAAAGANGATGGTTTNGTTGTNNTNGGNGTTCCNTCNAGNGATTTNATGCAAGANTACTCTANCGAAGAAGACGTAGCTGAATTTTGTTCCACCGAATATGGTGTAAATTTTCCNATGCTTGCTACCTCAAAGGTTANAGGNAANAAAGCNAATCCATTTTANAAAAANNTNATNGAGNAAAGNGGCNANAGTCCTNCNTGGAATTTCAATAAATATTTAATTTCTAGAGAAGGAAATGTAGTGAGTACCTATGGATCTAAAGTAAAACCTGATTCTGTTGAATTAACTACAAAAATAGAAGAGCTCCTTTAAAATTTAAATTATTCTGATACTAAAACTATTTCAGGCTTATCAGAAGCAAATATTCCGTTTTCCACAACACCCGGAATATTATTAAGAATGATTTCTAATTCTTTAGGGTTTGAAATATCAATATTCTCTAAGTCTAATATTTGGTTTCCTTGGTCAGTTATAAATCCTGAACGATATACAGGCTTACCACCCATTGAGACAATTTTTCTTGCAACCAAGCTTCTACTTTCAGGAATGACCTCAATAGGAAGAGGGAAGGCTCCTAGCCTTTGTACCATTTTAGATTGATCTACTATACAAATAAATTCATTTGCAGCTGAAGCAACTATTTTTTCTTTTGTATGGGCGCCACCACCACCCTTTATTAAGAAGTTTTCTGGTGAAACCTCATCCGCACCGTCAATATAATAAGCAATTTCATCAACATCGTTTAAACTGAAAACCTCTATACCTTTTTTCTCTAGGAGTATTGTTGATGCATCAGAGCTAGACACAGCTCCTTTAAAATAATTTTTAAACTTACCTAGCTCCTCTATAAAAAAATTTACTGTAGAACCGGTCCCAATCCCGAGGATCATATTTTTAGAAAGCTTTTTTTCAATATGATTCATTGCTTTCTTTGCAACACTTATCTTTGCGGCACTCATGCAGTTATAATACTAGAAAAACAATGTATGTGATTTAAATTGAGATTAAAAATAAAAAAGACTGGAAAATTTAAGAACTCAAAGAAGTATCTTAAGTTGATTAATGAAGCTTCAGTTTATGATGTCGCAATTGATTCGCCAACAACCCATGCCATAAATCTTTCATTAAAAGGAAAAAATAATATTTATCTTAAAAGAGAGGACCTACAACCAATTTTCTCTTTTAAGAATAGAGGAGCCTACAATAAGATTATTAATTTATCAGAAAAGCAAAAATCTTTTGGGATAATTGCAGCCTCTGCAGGAAACCATGCACAGGGTGTTGCGNTAGCATGCAGTAGATTANGCATTGAATGCAATATCGTTATGCCTTTGACAGCTCCAGAAAACAAANTAAAGGCTGTAAAAAGACTTGGTGCAAAGGTAACGCTCTACGGAGAAAATCTTGCTGAAGCACTAGTAAAAGCANATAAGATTTGTAAGAAACATAAGTATACATTTGTACATCCATTNGATGACCCGTATACCATTGCTGGCCAGGGGACAATAGGCAAAGAAATCTTGGAGGATGATATTAACTATGATGCAATCTTTATNCCTGTGGGAGGAGGCGGATTGTTGGCTGGTATATCTGCATGGGTCAGACAACATAACAAAAAAATTAAAATCATTGGAGTTGAGGTAGATGATTCAGCTTGCTTAACAGAGGCGCTTAAATCAAACAAAAGAGTTTTGCTTAAAAGAGTTGGTTTATTTGCAGACGGCGTCGCCGTCTCACAAGTTGGAAAACACAACCTTGATGTAATCAAAGAATGTGTAGATGAAGTAATGACAGTAAATATTGATGAAGTATGTGCTGCTGTAAAAGATATTTTTGAAGACACCAGAATATTGTCAGAACCATCCGGTGCTGTTGCTCTAGCAGGCCTAAAAATTTACTCAAAGAGAATGAAAAATAAGAATCTTCTTGCGCTCAGCTCTGGAGCAAATGTTAACTTTCAAAAACTTGGGTTTATTGTAGAAAGATCAGAACTTGGNGAGAATAGAGAGAAGATACTGAGCATAAAAATACCGGAGCAGGCTGGAAGTTTTTTAAAATTAGCAAAAGTATTTGGCAAATTACCTGTTACAGAATTTAATTATAGAAAATCTGATAAAAAGGANGCTTTTGTTTTAGTTGGAATAAGAACACCTTCAGAAGATAGTTTTATTAAACTAAAAAATAAACTTAGAAAGCANAAGTATAAATTTAGTGACTATACAAGTAATGACATTTCAAATGATCATCTGCGACATATGGTCGGGGGCAGGGTAGCGNGNTCTGATGAATCTGAACATAATGAGAGGATATTTAATGGTGAGTTTCCTGAAAAACCCGGAGCTCTTTTAGACTTCTTAAAGAACTTTGGTNCAGAATGGAATATTTCATTATTTCATTACAGAAATATTGGCTCAGCCTATGGAAATATCTTAATTGGTATTGAGGATTTAAATAAAAACAAGTCTTTACTTATAAAACATCTTGATAAGTGTGGCACTCCTTTTAAAGAAGAAAGCAATAATAAGGCGTATTTAGATTTCCTAAAATAACTTCAATACTTTAACCTGAACTTTAAAGAAAAGATTTCATTGTCAGGATTTTCCCAAGGATCCTTAAACACATCTGATGTATTTCTCTCATTTTCATCATCATAAACTCTTCCACCCTTTGTGTAGACTAGGTAGATATATGATAAAGGCGCAATCTCATATTTATACCTGACTTGAAAAGAAGTAATACCATCTGTGAAAGGCTTTACATTGGAATTATGATTATATAGATAGCCCGCTTTATCAGTAATAAGGCTAATAGGGTTTTCAGCTTCCAATGCTACAAACTGACTCTTAAGTCTTATTTCATGTTTTGACCCTTTAAACCAGTTTGCATTGATAGAAATAATCTTTTGAGTTAAATCATAGACAGCAAGCTCATTGCCTTCAATCCAATTAAGCCATTCATCCTCTTCTCTAACCCTAAACTGCCATCCTAATTTAAAATCGTCAACTGGATACAAGGATCCTGCAATTTTGGCAAACCTTCTTTCATATCCCTCAGAGCTCCACGTTTGATATTTATCAGCAGTCTCATATCCAATTCTCCAGTCATATTCCCAGGTTCCATAACTTGGTGACTCATAATCTAAATTAAAGCTAAAACTTCCATTTTTCTTTACAAAAGGGAAATCAATATTTTTTCTTGTAATTGTTGTATTTTTACCAGATGTTTTAAGGTCCCATGAGGCCTGAAAACTAGAGGTATCCTTATATTTGAAATTATACTCTTGTCTTATTTGAATAGGATTAGAGTTTCCTGATGTATCAGAATCATAATTGAAATCAATACCAATTTTCCTTTCTTTAATAGAACTTGCCTCATTAAAATCAACTCTCGTTACGTCAGACCCTAGCCCAATATGAAACCAATCATTCTTTTTTAAATAGCCAAAATCATTAAGCTTAAAATCATCATCAAAATATAAAATACTTCCAGATCTCCTACTTAGTTGAGTTGGCTTATAAACAAATTGTGTTCTTAGGCCAAAACCTGAAACTCCTTCTTTTTCTGAAGAGAGAAGGTCGGTATATAAAGTTAATTTACTTGATTTAACATTTGTAAAGTCAACTACATTTACTGTAGCTTTTTCATTTGTAAAATTATTTACAACATGAGTTAGGAAATAACCAATTGACCTAGTACCAATCTTGCTTTTAGATCTTAAGGCATAAAAATTTCTACCTTTAGTAAATGATTCATCTGATTCTTGAGCAACAAAAATACCAAAATTATTATTATTATTTTTTTGGGTATACCTTAAAGCAAAATCTATATCTGTGTAGCTCTTCTTTGCATCATTACAATTTTCTTCAGAAGAAGAAGATGGGCAATCATATTTACTAGCTGCCCCAATTCTTCTAGTATTAATGACCCTATATCTATCATAATGAGAGAGATCAAACAGAGATTGATTTTCATTAAAGAAAGCCCTTTTCTCTGAGTAGAATGTTTCTTGTGCAGAAAAGTTTACGATAACCTCATCACTTTCAGCTTGACCAAAGTCAGGATTGAAAGTTAAGTTGACCTGTTTGCCTGTGCCAGTATTTAAAAAGATTTCTGCACCAACTTTGTTTTCATTGAAGCCAGTAACAGAGTTGTAGGTCTTTGATACATATGGAAAGTAATTAAGTTTACTTTTTGTATAATTACCAACCTCAATAGATTTTAAATTTGATAAGAAGTTTGTTCTAAAACCACTTGTATTTGTACTATTTAACCAAGATTGATCTTTGGCTACATAACGAAAAGTTGTAATATTTATATCTCTTTTCTTTCCCTCAATCTTTTTCATCAAAACTACATTCCAGGGAATAAGAAATTCTGATACCCAATAACCTTCGTATTCTTTAGTCCTTACCTCCCAATCTCCGTCCCAGTCGAATTGTGGCCATCCACCTAGGCGCCTGATTCCATCTCCTTGAATATTGGCAAGAGTTACAAAGAATAAATAAGCCTTAGCTCCATCTCCATCAAAATCAATTGCAACGCCATTTTGCTCAACATTATTTGGAGTTTCATCTCTCATTGACTTATTCGATAACATAGAAGAGTTATCTTGAAAGTTGATGAATCCAAAATATATACCTTCTTCATTAGATATAACTTTAGTTATCGTTTTAACTTTAGCCGGTTTTAAAGTGAATGGAACAGTTTCGTAATAGTCATTTATTACTAAAGCATTTTCCCACTCCTTTTCATTCAAATTTGCATCAAGAATTATTGAATCTGCATAAACATAGGATATCGAAAGGAAAAATAAATATTTGAGTGGATTTTTCATATGTTTATTTAAGACTCGTATTTTATAACTCAGCTATAAGAAAGTACACGAGTTTCAGTTATAACAATGTGGTATTTAATATCATGACTTTCACCAAATACATCATCAACTATTTGATAGTCATAACCCATTCCAACAATAAGAGGTTTTTGACTATGTGAATTTAATTTCTCTAAAGCTCTATCAAAATAACCACCACCATAACCAAGCCTATGACCATTTTTATCTATCCCAACAAAAGGAACGAACATTGTATTAAATGAATGAGGTTCTAAATAATCTTCATTAATTATTTCCTTAATCCCATATTTGTTTTTCTTTAAAATACTGTCACTAGAAAGCAAATTAAATTGCATTAATTTTTCTGAAATTATCCTTGGCATATAAATATTATTTGAGTGTTTATTTATTTCATCTATTACCAAATTCAGCTTCATTTCTTTTTTATATGGGAAGTACATCAGATTATTTTTAGAAGATTTTATATCTAACTCATTAACAGCAGTTCTTTGAATTCTTTGATCTAAATCTGAATAAAATTTATCAGGCAAAAGCTGCCTCTGCTTAAAGAGTGATTTTCTAATTTTATTCTTCACCATAAATTTTGCAGAGGCTAACAAACCAGGTCACCGCTATGTGTTATACCTGAACCGAAAGTTCAGGTGGTGAATATCTTGTCAGATCAGGCTTCCCTTATAGGTATCGCACAACAATGACAGTGGAAAATCACCTAGTTATTAGTATCGGTTCAAATTTATTAACACATTAGCAAATGAACCAGAATGTAACTTTAGTATAGTAGAGTTAATGGCCAAGTTAAAGATTATTTTTCGAGAGTCTTTTCAACCTTAGCAATAAGTTTTGAGAAGTCTACATTGTTTTCTTTAATAGGCTTAGCATCATCTGCTAGCAATTTGTTTGCTAAGGTCAGCCCAGCAATAATTAGGGCGTTATTCTTATCATTTATACCATCAAGCTCTTTATTCAATAAATCAGCAGCTTTAATGAGGTTCTCTTTTTCTTTAGGAAGACACTCTATAGTTAAATCTCTTCCAAAAATTCTTAGTGAGACTGATACTGTTGAGACTTTACTCATTCTTAGCTTTCTCTAAATTTTTTTCTAAATGAGCTACTTCTTTTCTATGAAGGACCTTATCCTTCTTCCAGTCTCTTTCTCTTTTAACATATGAATCAATAATTCCCTTTTGTTCTTCGAATCTTTTAATCAAGACATCTAGTTTTTTTTCGAAATTGTTAAAATCTGATTCATTAGTTTTAGACATCTCAATAGTTTAATTCTACTTTAATGAATTGGAAAGTTTGTTTAATAAAAGAGTAAAATAAGCTCATGAAAAATATGACATATAAAAATAGACGAATTAATTTAAAAGATTCTTTGCCCATGAACTCTGTTCTGTTAATCCCCGGAGCTGATGTACAGTTTAGAAATGCAGATTCAGCATTTCCTTTCAGACAAGAAAGTAGTTTTTACTACTTTTCCGGATTCTGTGAACCATCATCATTAATAGCTATCGTAAATAATAAAGATGGTATTCAATCAATAATATTTGTGCCACCTAAAGATAAACTTAAAGAGATATGGGATGGCTATAGAGCAGGCCCTATTGGCGCGGTTAACGAATTTTTATTTGATAAGGCTTTTGACAATACTCAGATAGATATAATGCTGCCAGATATTCTTCATGGATCAGAACAGGTGCTTTATCCAATTGGAAAGAAACATGGATTTGATCAAAAAGTAATAGACTGGACTACAGCTGCAGCATCTAAGGATCGTCATAGTAAGTCTCTTAATATAATTGATGCCACTTCATTAATAGGAAATAGTCGCCTAATAAAGGATGAACATGAAATAAGTTTAATAAAAAAAGCATGTGATATATCTGCTGAAGCTCACATAGCAGCAATGAAATCAGTAAAAGATGGAGACTCAGAACAGTATATTGAAAGTATGTATATTCATGAATTTTCAAAACGTGGTGGAAGATTTCCTGCATATATTCCAATTGTTGCTGGTGGTGAGAATGCCTGTGTACTCCACTATGTAGAAAATAATCAAATATTAAAAGGATCAGACTTATTATTGGTTGACGCGGGTTGTGAGTATGAGATGTATGCAGCAGATATAACCAGAACTTTTCCAGTAAGTGGGAAGTTTTCTGAAGAACAACTCAAAATTTATGAGGTTGTACTCGATGCCATGAATGCAGCAATAGAATCTGTTAAAGAGGGCAATAGCATTATGGAACCTCAAGAGATTTCTGAGAAAGTTATTACTGAAGGCCTTGTTAAGATTGGTTTATTAGATGGTGATCCTGAAGAATTGCATAAAGCAGGAGCTTACAAAGACTTCTATATGCACAAAATAGGTCACTGGCTTGGTCTTGATGTTCATGATGCTGGTGATTATATGGAAGGCGATGAATTTATGAAATTTAAACCAGGAATGATTACAACTATTGAACCAGGCATATATATAAGCAGTTCAATGAATGTTGATGACAAGTGGAAGGGTATTGGGGTCAGAATTGAAGATGATATTCTTGTAACAAAAGATGGCAATGAAAATCTTACCAAAAAAGTACCTTCAGATCCCCATGAAATTGAATCATTGATGTCTTAATATCGTGAGTCCTGTCGTTACCATATCTGGCGGTGGAATTATTGGGAATTACATTTCATCGAGATTGAATAGTAAGAACATCAAATCTATTGTTATTGAAAAATCTAAAGAAGATGTTGCTTACAATCAAAATATTCGCACATTAACCCTTAACCCATTCTCAAAGAGACTTTTAGATGATATTGGAATAGACGTCAATTACTCTGAGATTAAACAGATTAATGTATTAGATGGAGAAGGAACTGGATCAATTAATTTTTCTGCAAAAGAAATTAATTCAGATAATTTATCTTACGTGGTCTTCTTTAATGACCTTAAATTTGCATTGCAAAAGAAAGAACTAGAAAGAACTTTATTTCAGACCCATATAAAAGATATAAAAGAACATAAAGATAATGATCCTTGCGAAATTATTCTTTCAGATGAAAAAAAGATTTACTCTAATCTCATAGCAGGGTGTGATGGGAGGAATTCAAATATAGCAAAGCTTGCTTCATTAGAACCCATAACTGGTGACTATAAACAAACAGCTATAACTTTTACTGCTTTAACAAATTTCGAAGATCCTAATCTAGCGTTTCAAGTTTTTTCTGAAAAAGGTATTTTTGCAATTATGCCTTTGCCAGCCCAGAAGGGAAAACCAACCCATACAGTTGTTTGGTCCGTTGATAATAAAAGACTAGAAGAACAAACAGAAGAAGATTATGTTAGGAAAAATATTTCATATTTTGAGAAAAAACTTGGAGCAGAAATTAATATTCATTCTGATGTATTGAGTTTTAATTTATTTAATCATTATTTTGAAAATTATGTTTCTGGATCATTAGTTTTAATAGGTGATGCAGCTCATTCAATTCATCCTCTTGCAGGGCAAGGAATTAATTTAGGTTTTGCAGATGCAGATGCATTCTGTGAAGAAATAGTTAATGCATATGAAAGGAAGATAACTATAGATAAACGTTTAATACTTAAGAAGTACGAGATTAGAAGAAAAAATATGAATTTATTAATGCTTAAGTCTATGGACTTTTTTGTAGATATATTTAGATCAGATAATTTGTATATAAGAATGCTCAGAAATATAGGCCTCTCAGGTGTAAATAAAACAAAGTTCTTAAAAAAGTTTTTTATTAATCATGCCGTCGGCAAGAATAAGATATAATTTAGCCAGCACACCTAAAAAAATAAATCTTCTTTCTTGCGAGGTTAAAAATGAGAAAAATTTCTATAGTATTGTCTTTATTTATTTTAGTTTCTTGTGCGCATGAATCTAACAATGAACTCACTATATTTACATCAAGACAACCACAGCTGCTCGAACCAATAATAGAAAACTTTTCCCAGGAGACCGGAATTAAAGTAAACCTTTTATCTGGTAATGCTCAAGAGTTGATGGAAAGAATTGATATAGAGGGCGACAAATCAAAAGCGGATATTTTCATGACTGTGGATGCCGGAGTTCTATGGCAGGCCACAGAAAGAAATATTTTTAGTAAAACTGATTCAAACATTTTAAAAGACAATGTACCAAGCTATCTAAGAGACCCGGATGGCCAATGGTTTGGATTATCTAAGAGAGCAAGAACTATTGTTTTCTCGAACGATCAATTTTCTCAAAACGATTTTTCTTCTTATGAAGACTTAGCTAACCCAAAATGGAAAGGAAAATTATGCCTAAGAACATCTAAAAAAGTATATAACAGATCTCTTATTGCAAGCATGATTGATGCTTATGGTTTTGAACAAACACAAAATGTAGTTTCTGGATGGATTTCTAATTTAGCTACTGAAGTCTTTTCAAATGACACTAATGCCCTTAAAGCTGTATCAAGTGGTCAATGCGGAGTGACTATTGTTAATACATATTATTTAGCAAGGTTATTAGATGACAGCAAATATGATAATTTAGAATTATTCTGGGCCAATCAATCGGGTAGAGGTGTTCATGTAAATATTTCTGGTGCGGGAATAGTTAAGACATCCAAGAATAAAGAGAATGCACAAAAGTTATTAGAGTATCTATCATCTAATAGCGCTCAAGACTTATATGCATCAGCTAACAAAGAATACCCCGTCCTTAAGGAAGCTGATATTGCAGACTCTATTAAAGATTGGGGGGTTTTCATCGAAGACGATATAAATGTAAGCAAGTTAGGTTCTTTGCAAAAGGAAGCAGTGTTTCTTGCACAGGAAGTTGGTTATAAATAGTATTATTTATATTATGAAAGTTATACCTTTATTACTTTTTTTATTTTAGTATAGCTATATGAAAAAATTATCTTTTACTCTCATAGCAATATTTATTCTTCAATCTTGCTCACCTTTTGAAGATGTAACAATTACTCGGATCAAAGAAGGATCATTTAATGCTTGCAATGAAGCTACAATCGGAGAGTTGGCAAACAATTTTTTTTCAAATCCAAAATGGGAAGCAATAGTCGCAACTGACGGTTTATCATATGTAAACCTAACTGGGGGGATGACTTTTGATAATGCCCCAGTTGATGCTTTGGTTCAATTTACTGCACCAATACAAGATTATGCGGATTTTGAAATTAATGCTTTTGAGCTAAATGAAATCCCACAAAATGCTTTCATGATCACAGGGCTTGTAAATGTAATGTGTGAAGAAGGTCAATAAGAGTAAGCTTACTAAATTAAATTTTTTCTCCACGAGCACGAATTTCTTTAAGAACTTCACTAATACCTTTTTTATCGATTATACGCATTCCTTTTGCAGAAACTTTAAGATTTACAAATCTATTTTCTGATTCAACCCAAAACTTATGGGTATGGAGATTTGGAAAGAATTTTCTTTTAGTTCTATTATTAGCATGAGAAACATTGTTCCCAGACTGGGGTATCTTTCCTGTTACTTGGCACTTTTTACTCATTGAGATGCGATTTTATAGAACAGAAGCATACATATCAATACTATAATCAATATTAAATGAAACAAATATATATTTTACGGCATGCTAAGTCTTCATGGGATAACATAAATCTTACTGATTTCGAACGACCATTATCAGAACGCGGTAAAAATGATGCTAAAAAATTATGCTCTTATGTAAATAAAAATCATTTTAAAATAGAAAAAGTTATATGCAGCAAAGCTAAACGGACAAAACAAACATTTGACTTAATTGCTGACGGGCTGAATTTTAAAATAGAAGATGCTTATTACACCGATAAATTATATTTTGGAGATACAGAATATATCCTAAAGGCTATTACTGAAACTGACGAAAAATTTAAAAATATTCTGATTATTGGACACAATCCAACACTGCATCTTTTAATTGAAAGATTAACAGGCGACCCTATTGAGAGATTTACAACCTGCAATCTTGCAATAGTTAATTTTAACGGATCATGGAAAAAAATTTCTTCAGACAAATGTAAGTTAGAATTACTTGTTAAACCAAAGGAAATTTAGATTTGAAGAATATTAAAATAAAAATTATTAACCCATTAATGGGAAATTCAATTCCAATTCCTGAATACAAGACAGTTGGGTCTGCTGGACTTGATTTAAGGGCATGCCTAGAGAAAAAGCTTATTCTAAAATCAGGCCAAACAGAAATGATACCGATTGGTTTCGCTATGTATTTGGAAGACAGAGGCTTAGCAGCACTTGTTGTTCCAAGGTCAGGTCTTGGCTCAAAGCATGGAGTAGTTTTAGGTAACTTAGTTGGACTTATTGATTCAGACTATCAAGGAGAATTAATGGTTCCTGCCTGGAATAGATCAAGTGTTGATTTTGAAATTAATCCAGGAGATAGAATTGCACAAATGATTATTGTTCCAATAGTTCAGGCAAAATTTGAAATTGTAGAGGAATTTGAAGAATCTAGTCGAGGGACTAAAGGTTTTGGGAGTTCAGGGATAAATTGATTATGTTATTTTTTTTTACCAAATCTTTCTTCGAATTTTTGAACTCTTCCACCAGAGTCAATAATTTTTTGCTTACCTGTATAAAAAGGGTGTGAGGCAGACGAAATGTCAAGAGTATAATATGGATACGTTTTCCCATCTTCCCATTCTTTCGTTTGAGTTGTGTCTAGCGTTGAATGAATGATGAAGTACTCATCTACACTAGTATCATGGAATAGTACTTCTCGGTATTCAGGATGTATGTCTTTTTTCATAATAAATTCAAATTAGGATGAGAACTATAGCAAAAATTAACTCTATTACAATTAAATCATGAATATATTTTACTATGATATTGCTGTGGGATTGCCAATTAGACAGTGCTTCACCTATAAATCTCCTGTAAATATTAAAAAAGGTAAAAGAGTAGTCGTTCCATTTGGAAAGAAAACATTAGTAGGAGTTGTTGTAAGAAAAATATCTCAACCAAACTCTTTTGGTAAGTCAGGCGCTATAAAAGAAATAATCTCAACTGATGAAGAATTTGTTTGTTTTGATAAATCTATTTTTAATACTATCTTATGGGCATCAGATTATTATCACCATCCGATCGGTGAAGTGTTCTTTTCCTTTATGCCTACTATATTAAGAAAGCAAAGCAATAAAACAATTACATCATTAAATGAGATTTCAGATTATGAGGTCAACGAATCAAACAAAAGCTTTAAATTAACTAAAGAACAAGAGCTTAGTTTAATAAAATTAAAAAAAATTAAGAAGTTTAAACCTTCCTTAATTTATGGTGTCACTGGCTCAGGGAAAACAGAAATATACTTACAACTTGCTGAGAAAGCGCTAAAAGAGAATAAGTCTATTCTTGTTCTAGTTCCAGAAATAAATTTAACACCTCAACTAGTTACTAGATTCAAAGATCGGTTCAAAGGAGATATTGGAGTCTATCATTCTAGGCTAACCCCCAATCAAAGATTTAAAGTTTGGTTGAGATCAAAGTTTGGTGAAATAAAGATAGTTATTGGTACTAGGTCTTCTGTCTTAATGCCTTTTGAAAATCTAGGCTTAATTATTGTTGATGAAGAGCATGATCAATCATATAAGCAATCAGAAGGATTTAGATTTTCTGGAAGAGATCTGGCAATTAAGCGAGCACAGCTTGAGGACATTCCTATATTTCTTGGTTCAGCGACTCCCTCTCTCCAAACCCTTAAACTTGTACAAGAAAAGAAATATAAGAAATTTGATTTACTAAGGAGGATAGATGGGAAGAAGCCTCCAAAATTAATACCTCTTGATATCACTGATTCTCCGCTCATAGGAGGCATGGCCTTGCAAACAATGAGCATTATTGGAGAAACAATAAAAAAAGGCGAACAAGTTTTAATATTCATAAACAGAAGGGGTTTTGCTCCTTTATATGAATGCGACAACTGTGGCTGGGTTGCAAGCTGCAATTCATGTGAATCCAACTTAGTTTTTCATAAATCAAAAAATAGATTGATATGCCATAAATGCGAATCAGTGTATAGAATTAATAAGGCATGCCCAGACTGTCTTTCAGAGGAACTAAATGTACATGGAAGTGGTACAGAAAGGGTGGAGGATATATTAAGCACAGCATATCCCAAAGTCCCTATAATTAGAGTTGACTATGACTCAACAAGACGAAAGGGTTCTATTGAAGCTATCTATGAGAAAGTTCATAACAGTGAAGAAGCAATTTTAGTTGGAACACAAATGCTTTCAAAGGGGCATGATTTTCCAAAGGTTACTCTATGTATTATTTTAAATGCTGATGGCGGATTAATAAGCCCTGAAATTAATGCCTTAGAAAAAATTTCACAGCAGCTCATTCAAGTTTCTGGAAGAGCTGGAAGAAATAATAATCTTGCTAAGGTAATTATTCAAACTAGATACCCTAATGATTTAAATTTAAAGCAAATCAAAACAGGTGACTACCAGTTAGTTGCTAACCAATGCTTAAATCTAAATAAAAGTTTAAGCTTGCCTCCATACTCTAGTATCTGCATTTTAAGAACTACTTCTTCAAATCCTAAAAGTAGCTTAGATTTCTTAAATAGAGCAAGCCTCACTTTAGATAATCGAAATGGCATTAGCCTTATTGGTCCCTTACCATCAATACCTCTAAAGATTAAAGGAAATATAAGAAATCATTTAGTTATTAAATCACCAACTAAAACTTATCTTAATAGAGTGCTTAAATTTTTAATTAAAGAATTTGAGATCTGGCCAGAAAGTAAAAAAGTTAAATGGTCTTTTGATATAGATCCATATGATATGTCTTAAATCTCAATTTTGATTATTTGACCTGGGTAAATAGATTTGTTGTCTAGGTTATTTGTTTTTGATATTGATTCAACCGTTACTCCAAATCTTATTGCAATTTCAGAAAGTACATCACCTTTTTGAATTTCATAATTCAGATGAGAGGGGTTATCTTCTGCAAAAGTTCCTTCTATTGGGTTTTCAATAAAATAGTCATTAATACCCAAAAATATAGACCTTGCTATCATTCTTCTTCCTTTCTTTTTTTTAAGCCTCTCTGCATCTTCAGGATTTGTTATGAAGCCTGATTCAACTAATACTGAAGGAATATCAATTGATTTTAAGACTCTAAAGTCAGCATACTCAACATTTTTCTTATGTATTTTTGTGAAAGGATCACTCTTAAGTTGGTCTAAAATTTTTATTCCTAAAGCTTCGCTTTGCTGTATCTTTTTTATATATATTTCTGGATAGAGCACCCTTGCTTGGTCTTCATTGAAATCTTCAGTCTTTAAATTCTTTATATCAGCTTGTATTCGTTTTCTTTGTTTTTCAGATAGATTTAGTGCAACAGTGCTTGAAGCTTCTTCTGACCAAATAAACACAGAAGCACCTTTAACTGACGCAAGTCTAAAACCATCTGCATGAACTGAGACTAGGATATCTGCTGCATATTGCCTAGCTCTTTGATATCTATCATTAAGCGATACCGTTTCATCACCATCTCTAATCATTACTGGTCGGTATCCTTGTGTATCTCGCAAAGTTCTTTCTAACTCTTTAGCAATTAGCAATGTCACATCTTTTTCTAAAATATTATTACTACCAACTGCTCCAGGATATTTTCCTCCATGACCAGCATCGATGCCTATAACAATATCTCTAGTATTCTTTTTTAATTTTTTATCTTTTGAAATAACAAGATTAAGAAGGATGCCTTTATCCGTTTTGATTTGAACAGGCTTTTCCCATCTAACAAACTCATATAGGTCAATAACAATTCTAGTTAAACCCTCTTCAGATGTAGCGCTTATCTTTCTTACAGGAAAGTTATATGCCTCATTTATTTCTGAATTAAGCTTACTGTTATATACATCGATTACCAACCTTGAAGGATTAACAAGAGAATATGATTTCAAATAAGATACTTTTTCTAGAAGAAATGAAATTTGAATAGTATCGGCATCTAATTTTGTTACCTCACTAAATGATACTTCGTTTCCCCTTACAAAAGCAGATAGGATTAAACAAAGGTATAAAAATTTATTTTTATTCATTTATTAAAACATCAATTTTTTTTCTTTAGACATTATCGAAATTTCTCTTCCATTATCAATATGTTTAAAACATATTTTTAAATCAAACTCTCTTTCATTTGTTAATTTTTGTGGCCATTCAATTATTATAATTTTTTTAGCATGCGTTTTTCTTTCTAAATCAAATATAAGAATATCATCAGCCTCATTAGTTCTATACAAATCAATATGGAGAAAAAGCATCTCCCCTAGATCATATTCTTCACACAAGGTATAGGTAGGGCTCTTTACATGTTGACTCCAGCCACAACTTTTTATTATTGCTCTTGTTAAAGAAGTTTTTCCAGTTCCCAAGTCTCCCTCAAGATGTATTTCAACAGATGGTTTATTTATTTTTTTTATTTTAGAAGCAATTATCTTGCCTAGTTCGATAGTAGCTTCATTGTCTTTAAGGATAATCGATTTCATTTATTTAAAAGATTTCTTATTAAAGGGATTAAAGCCGAGGCATTTAACCCAATCTCTCCCACATTTTCATTGAAACTTTTTCCCGCACGAGCATGTAAGGCTGTTGAAAGAATACACGAATCATGTGGAGTTAGTTTTTGTGCAACCATCGCAGATATTACTCCTGCAAGAATATCACCAGTTCCTCCAGTTGCAAGCTCTGGCCCGCCTTCATTGCATAAAGATATTCTATTATCAATTTTTGAACAAACTATAGTTTTATTCCCCTTAAGAATTACATCTGCATTGTATTTATTAGAAATCTCTTTTGCAGCACCTGATCGATCTTCTTGAATTTCATCAATTGAGACATTTAAAAGCATGCTTGCTTCGCCAGGATGAGGAGTTAATATTAAGCTTCTATTAGTAACTTGAAAATCTTTATAAGATTTAGATAAATACCTAAGGGCACCAGCATCTAAAATAAGAGCATGTTTGTCATTAATAGTAATTGCTTGCTTATAAACCCCATATGACCATTCATCATCCTTTAATCCTGGTCCGCAAAGCACAACATCTATTCCATCAAAGATTTCATAATCATTATCAATTCCTAAAGCCATTACTTCTGGATTTCTTTTTAAGCTTGCTTCTACATTGGTCGAATGAGTATGTAAATGAACTAGCCCAGATCCACAGAATAAACTTGCTTCAGAAGAAAGAATAGCTGCTCCACCCATACCCTTACAACCACCTAATACTAAGACTTTACCAAAGTCACCTTTATGAGAGTTTTCAGATCTTTGTGGAATTTTTATTTGAATAGAATCAAAATTAAAATCTTCAATCATAAGATTAATTTATCTTAAAATAACCCAATCTATCAGAATGAAATGAGCCCATATAAAGATTATCTCCTACTGGAACTGCAACAGTGGGTAAACCAAAGACAGTTTTAGAAAATGAATATTTATCAATAACATCCAATGTATGCTTATCTAATTTATATATTGAAAAAGGTAACGAACAACTCTTTTTAAATTCGCATTCTCCAAAATCATTTGGTTGAAAATCTAGAGAAGTTACCCATAAATAATTTCCATCAATATAGGGATTATCTGGAGATTGTACAAACTGACTATGAATTTTTTTATTACTAGAAAGATCGAATGTTGTGATGAGGTCACCTTGATTGTAATTTATAAAAATCAAATTAGAATCATCATCCAGAGCTATTCCATTTGGACCACTTCCTTCTGTTCCTTCGATCTTAACAAATTTATTATCATTCCATTCAATCAAATAACCAGAATTGCTTTTTAGCATGGATGTTAGCAACCATTCATTTAAAGTAATATCTCTTCTATACATATGTGTTGCATAGAAGCCACCGTCTTTTTTAAGACTTATATCATTAAAGTAATACTCATATGGGACATTGACACATCCCCTCCAGATCATATCCCATGATTCTTTATTTTTTTGAATTTCAAACATTTCTATTGTTTCATTAGGAAAATGACTTACGACTCCAAGTTGAAACTTACCATCAGACCTTTCAATTAGATCAATTCCATGAGGCCCAAATTCATAATCACTTCTAATGCATGAGGGGTCGCCCCATGAGCTATTCTCAATAGAGATATTCGGTATTATTCTTTTGCCTGATGAAAGTTCTAAAAGCGCAAAGAATCCTGGTTTTTGTTCTTCATAAGGACTTATGCCTCCAAACTCAGACATCAATAGGAATTCTTTATCAGGAGTGATTACAATATCTTCAGGATTATTAAAGCCACAAATCACACTAATATCGATATCAGACTCACATGAGCTTATATCTTTCTGAGGACCTATGTAATCTGAAGATACAACCATAAAGGCTATAACAACCATTGCTATTGAGATTGGTATCGAAAATTTATAATAATGCTTCATATACGAAGACATTAATTGCTTTATCTTATCTAGAAAGAAGATTATAAAAATACCTCTAGTCACAAAAATCACCCCTAAGACAAGGGTGACGATCATCCAAACTCTTTCATACCAAAACGGATTATTTATACCAATGTAAATACAAAAAATACCAAGAAGAGATACCAATACTCCTGTTAAAGTTAACTGTTGTGAATTAATTACCCAGTTTGAAAGAATTCTAGTGAACGGCTTGAAAAGTATAATTATTGATAGAAATAAAAAGAAAAAGAAATAAAAATAATTCATATAATGCTTAAAATAACCTTCCTTTAATTATATCAATTATTTCTTTCGGCTTATCAAGCGGAACGTGATGAGCTGCTCCTGGCACTTCTTCAAATTCCATTATTTCTGAATACATATTTTTAATATTACCTAGAATATTTCCAGACATCAAAAGACTATCTTGACCATGAATGAATAGAGCAGGACATTTAAATGTAAATTTGTAACCAAATAATCTTTCAAGACTATTAAACATTGAATCATCAAATTTCCATCGCCAACCTTCTTCAGTTCTCTTCACAGAATGATCGGCTATGTATCTCATAAACCAATCATTCTTACAATCCTGCTGTGGCAACAATCTAAATCTTTCTAGAATTGTTTTCTTTTCAGGATAGTATTTAATCATTCTTAATGGTCCTCCCTCATGCTGAGAAGGGTCCCAATCCGGAGGCCTGATAAAGGTGTCAATCATAATTAAATTGTTCACGAGCTCTTTTTGTTCTGATGCAACGTAAGCAGCAACTTGACCTCCCAAAGAGTGCCCTACAATAGAAACATTATCTAAATCATTTTTAATTTTTTCTTCTTCAATGATTGATATGATGCATTCACCAAAATCTTTAATACTGTATTCATCCCTAAAACCAGAATCACCCATCCCAGGAAGATCAACAGCAACAACATTTGTTTTTTCCATAAAATGAGGCGCTATTGGATACCACCATCTTTTATGAGCGCCAGTTCCATGAATAAGAATTAAAAGACTTTTACTTTTGTTAATACAATTCCATCTAGAATAAGAAAGGTCGCCTTTAATATTTTTTATGATTAACTCAGAAGGCTTAACTTTTAATGAATCAAGAAACCAGCTAGGCGCACTTGAGATATCGTCTTTTAGATTGTCAGTAATTCTCATAAGCAGTATTCTAAGCTATATCAAATAGTTTTATGAATAATAATTTAATACCAGCAGCAACTGTCTTAGTTTTGAGAGATTCTCAGGATGAGATGGAGGTGTTAATGGTTAAGAGATCTAAAAAACCTCCCTTTGGAAATCTTTATGTTTTTCCTGGAGGAAAAATAGATAACGATGACCATTTAAAAGATTTAGAAAATTATTCTGATTCACTTGATGATAATAATGCGTCAGAATTGCTTGGATTAGATCATGGAGGATTAAGTTATTGGATAGCATGCATAAGAGAATGTTTTGAAGAGGTCGGCATTCTTTTAGCTACCAAAAAATCTGGTGAGAAACTAAATCTTGAAGATGATGAGAAATCTAAATTCGATAGTTATAGAAAAAAGTTAATTAAAAATGAAATAAATTTATTAGATATGTGTGTGAAAGAGGACTTGATTCTATCCACTGCTAATATTGCACCATTATCGCATTGGATAACTCCTAATATTGAATCTAGGCGATTTGATACAAGATTTTTTATTGCTTATTTACCAGAAAAACAAATTGTTCAACATGATGGCATGGAACTAACTCAAAGCTTATGGATTAATCCAAATAAAGCCGTTGACATGGCATTCAAGGGCGAGATGCAAATGATTATGCCAACTATTAAGAATCTTCAGTCTTGTTCAGAATTTGAAGATGCAAAAGACATGCTTAATAGTCAAAAAAAACTGACAAATAAAGATATTCCGCCTATATTACCCAAGTTTTTTAAAGAAAATGGTAATTGGGTTGGGCTATTACCTGGTGATGATGGTTATGAGGATCATTAATGAACGATTTAATTAAAAAGATCACGGCTCCTAATGGAGGAGTCTTTACTGGGCAAGGCACTAATACTTATTTGATTGGCAATGAAGATATTACTTTAATAGACCCTGGCCCAAATATTTCAGAACATATCGAAGCTATTTTAGAAGAGGGCAAAGGTAAGATTAAAAGAATTTTAGTCACTCATACTCATACCGATCATTCACCTGCAGCACTACCCATTTCAAAAAAATTAGATATTCCAATGTTTGGAAGATTAATTGATAGAGAGTCTGAATGGGAGGATGAAACTTTTATACCTGATACAGTTTTAAATCATGGAGATGTAATTTCAACTGATGAGTACTCTCTTGAAACTATTCATACCCCAGGACATGCATCAAACCATCTTTGTTTTTATTTAGAAAAATATAAATGTTTATTAACTGGCGATCACATTATGGATGGTTCAACTGTCGTAATAGCACCTCCTGATGGAAACATGACCGAATACATAGATTCTTTAAAACTTTTAGAAGAATATGATATTAGTTATTTTGCACCAGGCCATGGAAATTATATGGAAGAACCCTCTAAGACTATTCAATCAATCATTAGGCATAGGTTTTCAAGAGAATCAAAAGTTTTAAGATGTATAGAGAAAAATAAGAATTCAAATCTTGATGAGTTATTGCCTTTGGTATATAACGATGTGCCTGAAATGCTTCACCCCATAGCAAGAATGAGTTTAATGGCACATATAATAAAACTCGAACATGATGGCAAAATAAGAAATATAGAAAATTGTTATTCTTCCTTTTGATCTTCTAAATTAATATCTTCATCTTTCTCTAGATCGATCTCTAGATTAAATTTATTTTCCTCATCCCTTTTATTTTTTAAATCTCGGCCTTCTTTTGTAGCCATTTTCCCTTCGATACAGTCATTTTGATCATAGACTTCTTTTGTAGGCATTTTATGGTCTACATTGATCGGAATAGGTGGGCGTGGAACAGGCAGCTGCATACATGTAATCAAGTCTCTGGAATTCACTTTGCTAAGAATTACAGGATCTGCATTAGGAAGCATTGATTTATCATAATTTTGGTTTGTATTACAACCAATAAAAGTAAGTAAAACAACAATAAATATACTATTTCTTTTCATTAATTAAGAACTTCATCAATTAATCTATTAATACATTTTTCATAACCAGAAGAATTTATAGATAGCCCCATATTTTTGCATATGTCAGGGATATATTCATTATTCATATAAAATCCGGTTTCTCTTTTACCTTCAGGCCAAATATAAGTTCCTTGACCATGATATTTCTCATCTTTGAAGTTACCTACATACTTGGCACCATCAGCATAAGTATAAGTTCCTTGACCATAAATTTTGCCATCTTTGAAGTTACCTACATACTTGTCACCATTAGCATAAGTATAAGTTCCTTGACCA
Source organism: Gammaproteobacteria bacterium TMED226 (assembly GCA_002169105.1). Classification (GTDB taxonomy): domain Bacteria; phylum Pseudomonadota; class Gammaproteobacteria; order Magnimaribacterales; family D2472; genus SAR86A. Next base: position 21,079 of record NHJX01000020.1, read on the forward strand.
TGACTTTTGTCA
>NHJX01000021.1 GCA_002169105.1 Gammaproteobacteria bacterium TMED226
TCATCTTTTTTAGATTTTTCAGAAGCATTTTCGGCAATCTTCTGTTGCAATTCTTCTATCTTATCATTGAAGCTTTCATTAGCGACCTCATCATACTTCGTAATTGTTTCTAGAAAAATTTTTTCACTACCCTTTCTTTTTCTAAAAAAATTGTTACCAGCAATAGATGCATTTTCAAGATGGGCATCGTCGGTTGCATCAGTAAGAATCTCAGTAACAATCAAAATATCCATTGTTGTCATAGAACCGAAAACTTTTTTTGGCTTCGTGATGTCAACTAAGTAAAATTTGTCCTTATCTAAATAAACTGCATGTCTAAGATCCTTATGGAAACATATATAATTTTCAAGCTGAAACTTTGGTTTGGATTTACTAAACCATGCATTATCTTGAAAGTGCACAAACCACTCTGCTACTAACTTTGACGCATCAACAAGATTAACAGCATCTGGTATTGCTAATAAATACTCTTTTTTCTTTTGAATTAAATCGCTCATTGCCTTTTTATTTCTTTATTTATTACTTATTATTAAAACACATATAAATTAAAATGGACGAAAATACCCTACTCATAGCCTTAGGCATAGTTTGCCTTTTTGTAGTAATAGGAATTGCTACTAAAAAAATAATATTCTTTGATAGCGACGAAGATCTTTGGGCAAATATATTATTTTTCTTTTGGGGTCTTTGTTTTGGAGGAGTTATATCCCTTTATCCAGAACTTGAAACCTACACGATGGTACAAAAGATATTCTTTTGGTTAGGTGCTGTCATTTTTGGCGGTATCGCCTTAGGGTGTCTAGTAAAAACGTTCTCTGCAACCATTAAAGGGAATGGAATTATTTTAGGTCTATTCATGCTTGTATTTAAACTTCTTTTTACTCTTGTGATGATTCTTTTTATTTTAGGAAAAATTTCAGAAGCATTTGATGATGATAATAAGAAGAAAAAGGGCAACATTGTAATACTATTGGCTCTTTTTGCATTGCTTAAGTTATTTTGGAAGCCTTTAAAGAATTTCTTTATTAATGGAGACAAAGTTAGAGCGAAAAGAGGTGAGCTTATACAAGTCGAATCGAACACGCCTAGCCAATAATTCTAGATGAGAATAATTGTTGCTAGCTTGATTTCTTTATTAATAATATCTTGTGGTGGAGGCTCATCATCGAACCCTAGTAATGTGGATATTCCAAATACTCCCTCTATAGTTAATCCAATCCATCCTCTTATATGGGAGAGCGCGACCCCAGAAAGCGTAGGAATGAGTTCTTCACGTTTAGAAGAGGCTTTTAATTATGTATTTCAAGATGGCTCTTTTACACAGGCTGCAGTAGTTATAAAAGATGGGAAGCTTGTTTATGAAAAATATAGGGGTATGACTGATAATGAGGCAAATGCGTTAGCTTCGACGCTAGGTGAGAATGCTGATTTTTATAAAAGTCTTTATGAGCAACGTGATCAAAATAGTTACATTAGTTCTTGGTCTACTGCAAAATCATTTACAAGTTTCTTAATTGGTATTGCGGTTGAATCAGGATCAATAAATTCAATAGAAGATTCGGCATCAAACTATATTACAGAATGGTCTTCAGATGAAAGATCATCTATTACCATTAAAAATTTATTAGACATGCGTTCAGGTTTGCCACCTGCCTGTTATAACTTTGGAACTAATGAAATAGGAGAATGTATTAATGCCGGTGATTCAAGCAGTGGTGGCAACATTGTTTATGCAGATGATCAATTGACAAAATGTATTGATAGAGAGCTGGCGAGTCAAGGCGTAACACATCCCTGGTATGACAATGGATCAAGCATTTATTCAAGAGGCGCTTTTCAATATTCGAATTGTGACACCATGGTTCTTGGAGAAATAATCTTCAGAGCTACAGGTCAAGATGTTCAGACCTATGCAGAATATAATTTATTCTCAAAAATTGGTATAGATGCCTCTTGGTGGAGAGACTTTACAAGCTCTGGTCAGTCTAATGGAAATTATTTAGCTTATTGTTGTTTAGATAGTACCGCTAGGGACTTTGCTAAATTTGGGCATATGCTTTTGCTTGGAGGAGTTTGGGAGGGTGATAACCAAAAATATGCTTCTTATGTTGAGCTAATAAAAAACTTAAACTCATATGGACTTCAGTTTTGGACAATTTGTGCAAAAGCACAATCAAATTCAAATTGTGACGAATGGATAGTTTCAACTATTGGCTTTGACGGACAATACATAATGATAGATTTCCAAAGAAATGTCGTTGTGGTTAGGGCAAGTCTATACACACCCATACAAAACCTTTCACAAGATAGAAAAATGAAATTAAATCCAGGTAACCTAGCTCAGTCTAATTGGATTGCAACCGTGCCAAATGCCTTGGGGTCATCAGCTGGCTCGAATATAAGCGTAAGCGCTTTTTATGAGCTAGTAGCAAATTCAATAAATTAATTACTGGTTACTGATTGATAAGTTAAAGAAAGTCTTGATACATCAAATGGCGGTCTAAATACTCCTGCAAAATCCCCTTCAGGATTTAATAAAATAATATTATTTACATGGTTATCTAAATGCGAGTGATCCATATTGTCTCCGCTTGGCATAACATTATTAACAGACAATTGAGTGGCTAAGTTTAGAAGCATTGGTCTTATATTTGAAACCCCAATAAAGTCTTCATCAAAACCCTTAGCATATTTATTAATATCCTCTGGTGTATCTCTTTCTGGATCAATGGAAACCAGCACCCATTGCTTATCATCTAAGGGAAATTCTTTTTCTCTTAAGACCTTTATTAGCTTTGAAATTTGATACATTGTTGTTGGACATTCATCAGGACATCTTGTGAATCCAAAATACATTAGAGTCCACTTTCCATTCAAGTCTAACTTATTAAATTCTTCCCCGTTTGCAGAAATAAAAGTAAATTCAGATATTGGCTTTGGCTTTTCAAATAAGAAGAGTCCATTTATTAGAAGCTCATTTGTGCTAAGAGCGCGTGGTGTTGTTAATTTGTTTATGAAAAGAGTTAAAACAGTCAGAATAAATATCGCAATTATTAATATGTTTTTTTTGATGGTCATTAGCTAATAATTATAAAGTGGTCTGCTAGTAAGGCTAAAAAAATTAGAAAAATATAATAAATTGAAAATTGGAAAGTTCTCATTGCATCTTCATCATCATTGCTGAAGTAGAGATTAACTGAATAATATAAGAATATGGTGCTTAGGATCAGCGCTGAAAAAAGATAAATTTCCCCAGACATTAAAACGACATAAGGCAATAGGCTTACTATAAAGAGAATAATTGTATACAAAATAATCTGAAGTTTGGTAAAGGCAACGCCGTGAGTTACTGGGAGCATCGGGATTGATTCTTTAGCATATTCATCTTTGCGATAAATCGCTAACGCCCAAAAATGAGGCGGAGTCCAGACAAAAATTATTAATACAAGTAATAACGCATAAGGGTCGATGCTATTTGATACAGATGCCCAGCCAAGCAAAGGAGGCGCTGCCCCGGCTAAGCCACCAATAACAATATTTTGTGGAGTGGCTCTTTTTAAATAAACGGTATAGATAAAAGCATAGCCGATTAAAGATGCCAACGTTAGAATCATCGTAAGAGTATTTACATAGAGATATAAAATCAAAGCTCCAACTATTCCCATTACTAGAGCAAATAATGATGCATGAGTCACTGAAAGCTCTCCCTGAGGAAGTGGCCTTTGATCGGTCCTTGTCATTGAAGCATCTGCATCTCTATCTATCACTTGATTTATTGCAGCAGCTGAAGCAGCACAAAATGCAATTCCTGATAATGCTATAAATAAGTATGAAAAAGAATTTACTGTCTCTTCTGCCATTAACATGCCTACAAAAGCACAAATCAGCATCATATAAACTACATTAGGTTTGCATAGCTGATAGTAGCTTTTTAAAAGCGTCATCTTTTCCAGGTTAAATAATTAATAGTGAAGATGGCTAGAAGCAAGCATGCTGCAACCAAGTTATGTGCAATCGCAACGTATAACGGCAATACATAGACAACATTTATTATCCCAAGTGTTATTTGAGTTAATAACAGAATACCTACAGTTGAAGCTAATGGAGCTGCATCAGAGAACCATAATCTTGACATTAATATTAGAAATATCAATGTTACTAATATTGCAGAAATCCTATGTGTGTAATGAATAGCTACTCTTGCAGGGTTGTCTAGCAATCCATACAAATAGTTTGGTCCCACTTCTTGATTAAGGTTAAAGCCATTTCTAAAGTCCATTTCGGGCAAGTAGCTTCCTTGGCAGGTCGGAAAATCTGCACATGCTAAAGATGCATAGTTGGTGCTAGTCCATACTCCAAGAAAAATCTGAAAGATTAAAACTACAAAGGCAATTGCAGCTATAGTTTTTAAGTGTGAAATATTTATTAAATTGAATATTTGGAAATTCCGAGATTTTAAATAAATAAAGTAGAATAAGGTTAAGGTGGTAAAGCCTCCAAACAAGTGTGTGGTTACTATAATTGGTAATAATTTTAAGCTAACTGTGAGATAGCCAAATACTCCCTGACAGCATATAAAAATTAAAAGGAATATCGACCATCCTCTTATAGACTTATCATCAGTTTTTTCAAAAGAAAGACAGACTAAAAATATTGCGATTAGGCCTAAGGCAGCTGCAAAATATCTATGAACTACTTCTGGTATTGCTTTATTAATATCATAAGGAAACATAGGGTATCTACTTTCTGCAATTGCAATTTCTGCCTCATTGGTTGGAAATACAATAAATCCATAACATCCTGGCCAGTCAGGACAACCAAGACCTGCATCAACTAGCCTGGTCCAAGCACCTAGAGCAATGACAACAAAAGCCATACAAATTCCAATAAAAGATAGATTTTTAATATAGTTCATTAGATAAGCACCTTTAAATCTTTAAGAATTAATTTAGGATCAACTCCTGGGCTAAAATACATAACTGCTCTTCCATATGGATCAATAACAAATATAGGATTTTCAACATTGAAGTTTAGTTTTGAATTTTTTTGTAAAACATTAAGTAAAACACCATTTTTATCTTCGATTACAGTTAGTCTAGGGTATTGTTCTGTAAGATTATTGAGCCGCTCCTCTAAAAGTTTATTAGAGTAAAATGCCACTCGCTTTAGTTTATTGATATCTCTGTTTAATGCTATGTTAAGTTGCCTCATTAAATAAATTGATTCTGCGCTTTTATCAATATCAGTAACATATACTGAAAGAACCCATTTGCCATCTTCAAAATCTATTAAATCATTATTGCCATCTGCATCTTTGAACTCTTCAAAATTAAAATAACTCTTGAAGAAAACCCCATTATTTTTTGTTCCATCTGGGGCCATTCCCATAGTGAAAAAGAAAGACGAAAATATTAAAACCAAAATTGGTGTTAGTAAAACGGTTGCAAGAAAAAATTTATCTCTCATATCTTTTATATCCATACCAAATAAACATTAAACATAGCACTAAAAACATCGAAAACCATTGAGCAGCATAGCCATAATGTTTTGAAGGCATCATATTCGTGGGTGTAATTTTAATATATTCTAGACTGTTTTTAAGCACAGGGTCAGCCAACAATATCAAATTATATGTGTTTTCATCGTATTCCTTTAATAAAACATTGGGGTTCTTTGTTTGAGATACCTTCGGCCAATCTGGAGAAACCAGGTCATCTGATAACACTAATCCTAATTCAGGGGATTCTAATATTCCACTAACTGTTAACTCATTTTCTAAAAGATCTATGTCAGGAAGATTCTCTCTGTATTTATTTCTTTTAATCCAACCTCTATCAACCAGTATTAATTTATCTGACTCTAGAACTCTAAGAGGAGTCAAAACTTTATAGCCAGCAACCCCTCTATGAATAACATTATCTATCAAAATCTGTCTTGAATTTTCCCATGTACCTCTAACAAAGACTCTGTCCCACTTTTTAGCCTGATCATCTAAGTATTGAGGCTCGCTCTCTAAGTTAGCGTTAAATTCATCAATGATGCCTGTTTTAGCTTGGCCTCTTTCAATTTGCCATAAACCTAAAACAAAAAATAGTAGTGCAAAAAATACAAAGAAAATGGTAATTCTTTTACCGGGTTTAAATTTTTTTGTATCCATATCTATTAAAGTATATATGTTTTAAAATTCCGTAATGATTACAACTCTTATTTATATAGTTATACCTTTGTTGCTTCTGTCTCTTGCAGGTGGCTTATTCTTTTTACTAATAGATCAAGGCGATACTGGAAGAAAAAGAACCGTATACCTTCTTGGTTTGAGAGTCTTCTTTGCAGCATTATTAATTATATTAGTAGTAATTGGTTTATACACTGGAGAGCTTGGGAATAGTGTTCCTTGGAATGACTCTTAGGCTAAAGTATATAAACAAATAAAAATAACATTACCCAAACAACGTCAACAAAATGCCAATACCATGATGCTGCCTCAAAGCCAAAGTGATCATGATCTTCAAAATGTCCAGCGAAAACTGATCTTGCTAACATAATTCCCAGCATAAACCCGCCCATCATTACGTGGAAACCATGAAACCCAGTCAACATAAAGAATGTCGAGCCGTATATACCAGAATTTAAGGTCAACCCATAATGAGCATAAGCTTCATAATATTCTGCAGCCTGTAAACCAACAAAAATTAAAGCTAAAGCAACTGTCACTCCTAGTAAGTTATTAAACTTTCTACGATCTCCATTTTTTAAAGCCAGATGAGCAAAATGCACCGTAACGCTTGAGCTTAATAGAACTATAGTATTCCACATTGGGAGCCATTTAAGTGCATGATCCCAGCCAGGCCACGCCATGCTTTTTTCAGCTAAAACATAACCGCCTCCCTGATCAGGAGTAGTAATGACTGGCCAGGTTGATTCAAAACCTTGCCATAACTCTATTGCGGCAATACCGATACCTTTTTCACCCTCTCCCGCTAACCATGGAACTGCAAGAGTTCTTACATAAAATAGGGCACCAAAGAAAGCTGCAAAAAACATTACCTCTGAAAAAATAAACCAAGCCATTCCATATACGTAGGACTGTTTGAGCTGATTAGAATCTAGGCCTGCGAGATGTTCTTTTATAACCTGTCTGAACCAAAAAAACATTGTTAAGAATAGGCATGCAAAACCAGAATACAGAATATAAACAGAATTATTTGTTGGATCATCTAGATTATTGATTGTGCTAGAAGCTCCCATGACGAGAAGAAACAATGAGAATGCCATAAAAATAGGGAACCTGCTTTGATCTGGTACGTAATAACTTCCGCCACTCATATTTGGTTACTCCATATCCATTTCATGATGGGCTAAAGCCTCATCATCATAATCAGTGATATCAAAAATTGTATAAGACAGGATTATGTTTTTAATATTAGATGGTAATTCATTTGAGACTAATAATTTTACTGGCAGTAATGCTTCTTCACCAGGCATTAATTCTTGTTGTTCAAAGCAAAAACATTCCAACTTTTTTAGATGTGCCGCTGCATTCGAAGGAGCAACACTTGGAACCGCCTGTGCAACCATTCTTTTATTAGTAGTGTTTTTCACATAAAAAGTTGCGCTGTGATATTTGCCGGTCTCTATTTTCATTACTTGCTCAGAGGGCTTAAAAGTCCAAGGCATGTTTTCATTGTTTGTTGATATGAACTGTAGTGCAATAGATCTTCCATCATCTGACATTAAATCTTCAGAATGCTCTGATTGAAATACTTTTCCGTTGATTCCAGTAACTTCACAAAAAACATCATAAAGAGGAACAAGAGCAAAACCAAATGCGAACATAAGTGGAACTGCTACAACCAACCTTATTAATGTTTTTTTTGCTCCCTTATTCATCAATCAACCTTAGGTGGGGTTGAGAATGTGTGATAAGGAGCGGGAGACGCGACAGACCATTCTAGACCTTTAGCACCTTCCCATACTTGATCAGTTGCTTTTTTGCCACCCATTACAGTTTTAACAACTATGAATAAGAATAAGAGTTGTGAGAATCCAAATAAAAAAGCTCCAACGCTAGAAACCATATTCCAGTCAGCGAACTGAAGTGCATAATCTGGATATCTTCTTGGCATGCCAGCAAGGCCAATAAAATGTTGAGGGAAAAAGGTTACGTTTACCCCTATAAAAGATAACCAGAAATGTAGCTTTCCTAGCCTTTCATCGTACATATTTCCTGTCCACTTGGGTATCCAGTAATAGACTGCTGCCATAATCGAAAATATTGCGCCAGGAACCAGAACATAATGAAAGTGAGCCACAACAAAATAGGTATCATGGTATTGAAAATCTGCTGGAACAATAGCTAGCATTAGTCCTGATAAGCCGCCAATTGTAAATAACACAACAAAAGCAATAGCAAATAACATAGGCGTTTCAAATGTTATCGATCCTCTAAACATTGTTGCTACCCAATTAAAAACTTTTACGCCTGTAGGCACGGCAATTAACATGGTCGCCCACATAAAAAATATTTCCGCTGCCAAGGGCAAGCCCACTGTAAACATGTGGTGAGCCCATACAACAAATGAAAGTATAGCAATTGATAACATTGCCCAAACCATAGAGGAGTAACCAAATAATTGTTTTCGTGAAAACGTTTCAATAATATGCGAGACGATACCAAATGCCGGTAGTATCATTATATAAACCTCTGGATGGCCAAAGAACCAAAAAATGTGTTGGAAGAGGACAGGATCTCCACCACCGGCAGCATTAAAAAAGCTTGTGCCAAAGTGAATATCCATCAACATCATCGTTACAGCCCCAGCAAGAACTGGCATAACTGCAATTAAGAGATAAGCAGTAATTAGCCATGACCATACAAATAATGGCATCTTCATTAAACCAACTCCTGGCGCTCTCATGTTCATAATTGTTACAACAACATTAATAGATCCCATAATTGATGAGGCTCCCATGATGTGAACAGAAAATATAAAGAATGTTACGCTTGGAGGAGCATATGTTGTTGAAAGTGGGGCATAAAAGGTCCATCCAAAATTAGGCGCGCCTCCCTCCATAAACAATGAAGACAGTAAAATAAAAAAAGCAAAAGGGAGAATCCAAAAGCTTAGATTATTCATTCTAGGCAAAGCCATATCTGGTGCTCCAATTTGCATAGGCACCAACCAATTAGCAAGCCCAACAAATGCAGGCATCACTCCGCCGAATATCATGATAAGACCATGTAAGGTTATCATTTGATTATAAAATTCAGGTTCCACGATTTGCATGCCTGGCTGAAAAAGTTCAGCTCTTATAACCATAGCCATAGCGCCACCAATTAAGAACATTGCGAAACTAAACCACAAATAAAGTGTTCCTATGTCTTTATGATTAGTTGTGTATAACCACCTGGTTATGCCTTTAGCTGGACCATGGTGATGATCGTCATGATGATTTTCTATTACTGCACTCATAATATATTCCTATTATATTTTAGGTTCTTTGTAATCTACGATATCTTTTGGCAAAACAATTTCTCCATCGCCATCCTCAGCATTGCCCCATGCCTGTCTCGTATATGTTATTACTGCTGCTAATTCAACTTCAGACAAATAGTCAAACGAATTCATGGCAGCTCCTTGAACCCCCTCCATTAATATTTCTATGTGTCTTTCTTTGTCATATAGGGCTATCTCACTTCCAACTAAAGCAGGGAATATTCCAGCAATCCCCTGGCCTTCAGTCTGGTGGCATGCGACACAATTAATATCATAGACGCTCTGGCCCCTTTCCATAAGTTCAGAAGTTGTCCAATCTTTTGTCGTTAACTCCGCTAATTTAATAGCCTCTTGTCTTTTATTATTTACCCATATGTCATACTCATCCTGTTCAACAACTTTTACAACAATGGGCATGAAGCCATGATTTTTTCCACACAGTTCAGTACATTTACCTCTATATATTCCAGGCTTATCAACTATTGTCCATGCTGTATTTACAAATCCTGGAATTGCGTCTTGTTTAATAGCAAAGGCTGGCATCCACCAAGAGTGAATAACATCGTTTGCTGTAATAAGAAATCTAATTTTTTTACCAGCTGGGATTACAACCATCTCATCAACTTCTTGTAAATAATTTTCTCCTTTTGGAACAAGATTATATATCTCATCAAGATCGGTTGATAAGTTAGAAAAAAAACTGACCTCGTCTTCTAAATATCTGTATTGCCATTTCCATTGATACCCAGTAACTTGAATATTTATGTCGCCCGCCTCATCGTCATAGATTTTTACTAGTGTTTTTGAGGCGGGTACAGCCATAGCTATAAGTATAAGAAAAGGGATTATGGTCCATGCTATTTCTAATTTATGGTTTTCATGAAAGGTTGCTGCTACAGGATTTTTCTTTTTCGTATGAGCCCACATTGAATAGAACATGACACTAAAAACAAGTAGTCCTATCGCTACACATATCCAAAAAATAAGCATATGAAGTTCAAANACNTCATTNCTNATNTCNGTAATNCCTCTNGTCATATTTAACGCAAACCANTCNGCATTNANNANTGGTGNTGCANNAAATATNANCNATAGAANANATAGNCTCTTNTTTANATNTNTANANAATTTAAAAAACATTANTTGCCCTAAGTAAGTGTGTCTTTAATAATAAAAAATGCTTATAGTACATTATAAGCTATTTATATAAATACAACAAAGTAAAAATGCATTTTTTCGAAAGCTATCATAGCTGTTTGTTATATTAATTTCTATCAAATTTTATCTCTGTTACTTTTAAAATCATCAAGATTAATAACGTTTATTTCTTTTTGATCTGATAGTTCTTTTTCTTCAGGTCTCTTCTCTGTGAAATCACACTTTACGCAATAAATAAGATTGTCTTCAGAATTGATTGCAATAGTATCGCCAGCTTTACATTTAGGGCAAATTGCTCCTGCAATAAATTGCACGAACTTCTTCATTCTCTCATGCTCTCAAGGTCATTAATTACTCTTTCAGTTTCTGGAAAAACTCCAAACCATTTATCAAAAGAGTGGGCAGCTTGGTANACCAACATNCCCATCCCATCATATACATTATTTGAATGNCCAAGAGCCCACTTACAGAACGGCGTCTCTACAAGAGAGTAATTTAAATCATAAAAATAAGCACCTTTACTAACGTTAATATCTGCAATTGGNTGAAAGTCTCCAGTAAGGCCTGCTGAAGATCCGTTGATAATTAGATCATAAGATTTGTCACTATATGTTTCGGTATTAATTGAANCCATGTTTGAGAATTTTCTCATCAGTCGATCTGCTTTGTCTTTTGTTCTATTTATTATAGTGATATGGCTAACCTGCTCTTTGGCAACTCTATACAGAATACTTTCTATTGCTGCGCCCGCCCCTATGAATAATATGTTTTTATTTTGAAAATTAAAATTCTTATCCCCATTTAAATCATATATAAAGCCAACTCCATCTGTTGAGTATAAANAGATCTGATTTTTGTTATGAGCAATGGTGTTAACTGCATTTATAAATTTAGCTTCTTTAGATATCTCTCCATTAATATTAGCAGCTCTTTTTTTATGAGGAAGGGTTACATTTAGCCCTTTTGATGAACTATCAGAAAAAAACTCTTTTATAAATTTATCAAAATTAGCATCAGTTATTTTATAGGGGAGATATTCAATATTAATATTTTCATTCCTGGCAAATCTCGAATGTATGAACGGCGAAAGAGAATGTTCAATAGGATCTCCTACAACTCCTAATTTATATATTTTAGACATTCCAGTCTCTATTAATAAATTCTAATAACTTCTTTTCTTGTAAAATATAGTCTTCAGATTTCTTATATGACCATTTAACTTCAGCTGGCAAGGAGGCTAGTATTGATTCAATCCTTCCATTGGATTGGAGGCCAAAAGCAGTGCCCCTGTCGTAAACAAGGTTAAATTCTGCATATCTTCCCCTTCTTAATAACTGAAATTCTTTTTGTTTTTTATCATAGTCTGTATTTTGACGCTTTTTTACAATATCTGTATATGAATTGAGATATGAAACTACTACACCTTGAAGAAAAGAAACGCTTTNATNAATAGAAGGAAAATCTCTCAAATCGTCAAAAAAAATGCCTCCTATGCCTCTTCTCTCTGATCTATGGGGAATATTAAAGTAATTATTGCAATTTTCTGAAAATTCTTTATAAAAATTTGCTCCATATGGCTCTAAAAACTTTTTAGCATCATCATGCCAACCAATAATATCGTCTTTGTGTGGAAAAAAGGGGGTTAAATCATAGCCGCCGCCCACCCACCAATCACATATTTCACCATTCTTGTCTAGAATCCCAAAAAGTCTTACGTTCATATGACTGGTTGGTATATGAGGGTTTTTAGGGTGTGAGATCACTGAAATTCCCATTGCTTGGTAGCCATGTTTTGCTTCTTTTTTTAATGTTTTTGCAAGAGCNGTACTCGGTAGATCTTTTCCATATATTGATGAAAAATTTACAGCACAATTATCAAAGAAATTACCATTAGAAATTACGTAAGTGTTGCCGCCACCTCCCTCAGGTCTTTCCCATTCATCTTCTGACACGCTAGCATTTTCTAGGTTCTCTAACTCTTCAAACTTTCTTTTTACAAAAGACTGCATTCCTTTGAATTTTTTTTCCTCTTCATATCTCATCTTTTAAGCTCTTATAATATCTTTTGAATCTAAATCTATAATTTGTGAGGGGCTGTTATTTTCTCCAAGCATTTCATCATAGTATGCNACTTCATCACATTCAAAAAAATTAATAACCTCTTGAGGGTTATTAATAATTTCTTGGCCTGAAATATTTGCTGAAGTTGAAATGATTGGACGGTCAAACCCTTTAAAAAGGTTCTTAATAGGTAAGTGATTACTTACTCTTATTGCTATTTTTTCTGTTTCATTCCTAAGATGTTTTGGCAGTCTTTCATTATATTTTATTAAAAAAGTATATGGTCCTGGCCATAATCTATTTAAATATTCTTTGTCATCTAAGCTTAACTTATATAGATACTCTTGAATAGAATCTAGTGATTTGACTAAAAGAATAAAGCCCTTATTCTTATTTCTTTTTTTTAGTTTAAAGATCTTGTTTATTGCATTCTCGTTAAAAGCATCACAACCTAGGCCCCAAATAGATTCTGTTGGATGAACTAATATTTTGCCTTTCTCAAGCCACTGAATTGAGGAGTCTTTATCTAGCGAAAATTTTTCCAATTATGAGTTAAGTTTTTTATCTTTTTCTAAAACTTCTTCTCTCATATTTTGCTTAAATTCTTCAAGTTTTTGAACCAGATCTTCATCTCCGGTAGAAAGTATTTGAACAGCCAAAATCGCACTATTTTTAGCACCACTTTTACCAACAGCTACTGTTGCAACAGGTACGCCTGGAGGCATCATTGCTGTTGATAATAATGAATCAATTCCCCCCATGCCACCTGACTCTATAGGAATACCAATTACAGGTCTTGTTGAGTGAGCGGCAACTGCGCCCGCAAGATGAGCAGCCATTCCTGCAGCAGCAATAAATACTTTACAGCCATTTTTTTCAGAATTCTGTATTAATTCCATTACATCATGCGGAGTTCTGTGTGCAGACATCACATTTTTAGTATATTTGACCCCAAAAGAGTCCAATATTGGGAAAATCGCCTCTACTATAGGCAAATCTGAGTCAGAGCCCATAATTATCGCTACTTGTATTGTTTCATTTGACATTTTTTTTACTCTTAAATAATTAACTAGATTATAATCAGGCAATTATAATGAAAAATAGTAGATATGGCTAAAAAAATGCAAATTTTGATATTTCCAGACTCAAGATTGAGAAAGGTTGCTACAGAAGTTACAAAATTCGACAAAAGTCTACAAAATCTAGCTGAAGACATGCTCGAGACCATGTATGATGCAAATGGTATAGGATTGGCCGCTACACAAGTAGATAAACACATTAGATTAATAGTTATGGATTTATCGGAAGAGAGAAATGATCCAAGAGTTTTTATCAATCCCTCATACAAAATACTGCCAGACCATAACCTTTTTGAATTTGAGGAGGGCTGCCTGTCAATACCTGGATTTAATGAAACAATTTCGAGGCCAGATAAAATAGATCTTAAGTGGCAAGATATTAATGGAATTAGCCACTCTGAAAGCCCTGAGGGGCTTCTTACAGTTTGCATACAGCATGAAATTGACCATCTTGATGGTAAATTGATGGTTGACTACATAAGCACATTAAAGAGAGATAGGATAAAAAATAAACTTTTAAAAGATTTTAATAGAAAATAACAGATTTTATAAGATTTAATGAATATTTTATTTGCAGGAACCCCCAAGACTTCTTCAAAAATTCTAGAATATCTCCAAAGTGACCAAGATAACAATATTGTTGGGGTGTTAACACAGCCAGATAAGCCAGGTAAAAGGGGTAATAAGCTTGTTGAGTCTAGCGTCTCAATGTTAGCTAGAAAGGCTGGTTTAAATGTTATTAAGCCAACTGATCTTAATGATGGGTCTTTTAAAGAAAAGATCTCTTTGCTTGATGTTGATTTCTTAATTGTAATTGCCTACGGAAAACTTCTTCCAAGTTGGCTGCTAAATATTTCCAAAATAATGTCTATTAATATCCATTTTTCTCTACTGCCAAAATATAGAGGTGCATCTCCAATACAGTCATCGCTATTAAGTGGGGATAAAGAAACGGGTATATCTTTTATGCAGATGTCAGATGAATTGGACTCTGGAGATATAATTTCTTCTTTCATAGCAGAAATAGATTCTAAGGATAACAAGGTAACGTTAGAAAAAAAATTAACAGACCTGTGTATTAAAAATATATCAAAAAACTTAACCGATGTTTATGACAAAAAGATATCGCTACTAAAGCAAGATAATACATCGGCCTCATACTGTAAAAAAATATCTAAAGATGATGCTTTGACTAATTTTGATGATATGGCTGTGAATATAATTAATAAGTTTAGGGCTTTTTATAAATGGCCAGGCTTAAGTTTTATTTATAATGGCACCAAGATAAAAATTCATGAAATATTGCTTTCTAATGAGCAAAGCAATAATTCACCTGGAAGTATTGAACGAATTGATAAATCAGGTATTTATTTCAATACAAGGGATTTAATGATAGTAATTACTCACTTACAGTTCCCAAATAAAAATAAAATATCATCTGCAGACGCTTTTAATTCTTATAAAGATTTTTTTAAATAAAATTTATTTTACATTTAACTCTTTTAATTAGTGAAAAAGAGGTTTAATTTACACAATATGAAAGTACTAATTTTGGGTGCTGGTCGAGTTGGGGGCAGTCTAGCAAGAGCTCTGGTTAATAACAGTTATGACTATGACGTCTCGATTGTTGATTTAGATAAAGGGGTTCTTTCGTCTCTAGAAGAGAAATTAGACATAATGACTGTGGAAGGTCATGCCGCGCATCAGATTTCATTCAAAAAAGCAGGTGCTGATGATTCTACTACTGTAATTGCAGTAACATCTAATGATGAAGTAAATATAATTGCTTGTCAGATCGCAAAAAAACAATTTAATGTTAAAAAAACTATTTGCAGACTAGCTGAAGGGTCTTATGAGGAAAGCCTTGATATTTTTGGGGATAAAATAATCGATATGGTAATAAGTCCAGAAAAGGAGGTAATGAATCACTTAAAAGAGCTTATTATTCATCCAGGTGCTGAGCAAATAGAAAAGTTTGCAGATGGTAGTGTTAATTTAGTAAGCGTAAAGGCAAAGAAAAAAGGAAAACTTGTAGGCAGAGAACTCAAAGCCTTAAAAGATGATATGCCAGAGACAGATGCCTTTGTTTCTGCAATATATAGAAAAGGTAAGCCATTTATACCATCTGGTGAAACCATAATAAAAGCGGATGATGAAATTTATTTTATTTCATCTGAATCAAATGTAGATCAAATAGTTAATGAATTTAGAGATAAAAAAGATAGTTACTCTAGAGTAATGATTGCCGGTGGTGGGAAGATAGGATTTTCATTAGCAAAAGCAATAGAAAATGAATATAAAATAAAGTTGATTGATTCAAATGAAAGTAGATGTAAGGACCTTTCTAAGAAATTAGATAAGACCATTGTTCTTTATGGATCTGCTACTGATGAAGATATTCTCAAAAGTGAAAATATTGCGAATATAGATATCTTTTGTGCTCTAACAGATGATGACGAGACGAATTTGATGTCATCACTTATCGCTAAGAAGATGGGTGCTAAGAAAACAATGATTATATTAAATAACCCTTCTTATTTGGGGCTTGTTCCTGGTTTCATTGATATTTATATTGCTCCATACAGGTTGACCGTTTCTTCGGTTCTGCAAGATCTTAGAGAAAGCGATGTAGCTCAAGATGTTCTCCTTAAAATGGATACTGGCGCAGAGGCTATTGAGGGCATTGTGCATGCGAATGAATTTACCTCAAGCCTGTTTGGTAAGTCATTAAGAGAGGTGCCTTTACCAGAAGGTGCTTCAATAGGGGCTGTTATAAGACATGGTGAATTATTAATGCCTGAGTCTGAAGTTGAGCTTTGCTTAAATGATCATCTGATTATATTTCTTGCCAACAAAGATATGATGTCTGAGGTTGAGGTGCTATTTAAAACAAACAAATGAACCCTAAATCGATAGTAAATCTTTTTAGCATACTGGTATTATTCTTTAGTCTCTCGTATGTATTCCCAATAGTCGTATCAATTTTTTATGACGATGGGGCTCTGAACCTTTTCACCACAACACTAATTATAGTTTCTGCTACTGGGGTTATTGGATTGTTTTTTACAAGAAATGTAAAGAGCGAGCTCTCCCAAAAAGATGGCTTTGTGATCATAGCCCTATTTTGGGTTGTTCTGTCGATGGCAGGTTCAATCCCATTTTATTTGAGTGGGATGAGTTTTATTGATTCATTGTTTGAATCTATGTCAGGCATCACCACTACAGGTGCAACTGTGATCTCCAATATAGATGGATTGCCAGAGTCTATTCTTTTTTATAGGCAGCTTTTGCAATGGATGGGAGGAATGGGATTAATAGTATTGGCTATTGCTGTTATGCCGGTTCTTGGAATTGGGGGTGGTCAGATATACAAAACTGAAATACCTGGAGCTATGGGTGATCAGAGGCTTACGCCAAGAATAGAAGAGACAGCAAAGGCGTTATGGATTATATATTTTAGTCTTACAGCAGTTTGTGCCCTTCTATACTATTTAAGTGGAATGCCTGGTTTTGATGCTGTGTCACATGCTATGTCTACTGTAGCGATAGGCGGCTTTTCAACGCATGACGAGAGCATTGGATACTTTGATAGTGTTTCTATTGAAATGATATGTATGCTGTTCATGGTTTTGTCGGCATCTAGCTTCGCGCTTCACTATTTTGCTATTAATAAAAAGAAGCCCCTTAAGTATTTATTTGATCCTGAGTTTAGGTTTTTCGTTTCTGTTTTATTACTTGTTTTTGCAATAGCAATGCTTGTTAGCATATTTAGTCAAAGTGGTGAGACCCCTACCTTTAGAGAAGTGGCTTTCCATAGCGTATCAACTGTAACAACAACTGGATTTTCAATAACAAGTTCTGCTGATTGGCCTTTCTCAATATCTTTCTTATTATTAATTGGTGCCTTTATAGGTGCCTGCTCTGGATCTGTTGGTGGTGGTGTTAAGTCATGGCGGGTTATGATTATGCTGAACCATGCATATAACAATATTATGAAGATAATACATCCTCATTCAGTGGTCTCGCTTAAGATTGGCACTAAGAGTGTTGATGATAATGTTGCAACTTCTGTTTGGGGTTTCTTCTCTATATACGTTATTTCTTTTGTTATTCTCTTATTAGCTGTCTTAATATCTGGATTAGATTTAGAGTCAGCATTCTCTGCCGTGGGTGCATGCTTAAATAATCTTGGTCCCGGTCTTGGGGTTGTCTCAGAAAATTATGAAAGTATTAATTCATTCGCTAAAGGTATATTAGCGTTTTCAATGCTGTTAGGACGGCTAGAGATATTTACTTTATTAGTATTGCTTACGCCTATGTTCTGGTCTAAATAGATAGGTATGGGTCTGTTGCAGGAGGCCTGCTTCTCTTGAATCTTTTATACTCCCAAGAGTAATCAATAGGCCTCTTATTAATCATCCTTTCTATGTCATTATTCAATAATAGTTGGTGCTTACTATCGTCATATATATCATCAGAACAATGTTCTAGCGTTAATGATAAAAAATTATTTTTATTAGAGTTAATATAAAAATATAGTACCGGAGCCTTTGTTTTTAATGCTAGTGACTGCACTAATGTGGTTGTATATGCGTCTCTATTATAGAACTTGATATATTCGCCAAGGCCTCTTTTAGGAACCTGATCAGCAGCAAAACATATAGCTTGTTTTTTGTTCAATGCTTTTAATATTTCTCGGACGCCTGCTATTGAGGTTTCAACGCTCTTTGAACCATTTAGCTCTCTGTCATTCTTTACAAACTTTTCTAAGCTTTTGTTTTTAATTTTTTTGTACAAGCTAACTGTATATACTTTTGAGTTTATCCATCTCAATAACATATCAACACTTCTATTATGAATAGCAACAGCGATTAATCCATTATTTTTTTTATATAGCTTATTTAAAAGAAAATTATTCTCTATTCTAAAGATTTTACTATTCGTTTCATAATCTTGCCTGCCCCATGTGTAGATTGTTTCATAACCAGAAATAATTGATTCTTTTATACTTAACTTGGAAAGTAAATGAATGTCTTTTTGGTTGAGTTCTGGATATGCTATTTGAAGATTTACTTTTGTTATCTTAAATGAGCTAAATAAACGATAGATCCTTGTGTATAGGTATATATCAAGCAAATTAACAAAGAAGGGTTTTGGAAATAAAGAAATTATGTAAAATAGTGCTTTCATCATGAACTAATTGTTAGTCCATGATATATAATCATAAATAATATAATTATACAAAAAAATATTTTTATTATTGTAATAGTTATTTATTAGACATATGTCTACTTTTGAAGGAGAATTTCATTGTCAGCCAAAAATATGGATGAATTAGTTGCACTTTGTAAAAGAAGGGGTTTTATATTTCAGTCTAGTGACATATACGGGGGGCTTCAGGGTGTTTATGATTTTGGTCCGCTGGGGGTGGAATTAAAAAATAATATAAAATCTTCTTGGTGGGACGCTATGGTCTATTCAAATGATGATATAGAAGGATTGGATTCTTCTATTCTTACAAATCCTTTAGTGCTTAAGTATTCTGGTCATGAAGATACCTTTTCAGACCCCATGGTGGATTGCAAGTCTTGCAATATGAGGTTTAGAGTTGATCAAGTTCCTGAGAGCTGCAAGAAGGAAGATTTAACAGAACCAAGGCAGTTTAATCTTATGTTTAAAACAAATGTAGGGCCGATTCAGGATGGAAAATCATTTGCATACTTAAGACCAGAGACAGCACAACAGATTTTCACTAATTTTAAAAACGTTCTTGATTCTACTTCTAAATCATTGCCATTTGGAATAGCTCAAATTGGAAAAGCTTTTAGAAATGAAATCACGCCAAGAAATTTCATATTTAGAGTTCGTGAGTTTGAACAAATGGAGTTAGAATATTTTGTCTATCCAGGAAATGATGAAGAATCACATAATTCATGGGTACAAAAAAGATTGGATTGGTGGCAAGACCAAGGTGTACCCATGGAAAGCATTGAAATATACGATGTTCCTAAAGAAGAGCTAGCGCACTATTCTAAAAAAACTATTGATATAATGTATAAGTTTCCACATGGTGTTGAAGAGCTTGAGGGGATAGCTAATAGGACGGATTTTGATCTTGGCTCTCATTCTAAAAAACAAAACGAGTTAAATATTCAATCTTCTGTTTCTGAGAACAAGGACTCTAATAGCAAACTTGCAGTTCAAAATGCCGATGGAGAGTGGGTAGTACCATATGTTATCGAGCCTTCTGCGGGTGTTGAAAGGGGTTTTTTAGCGATACTGAATGAAGCTTATACTATAGAAGAGCTAGCAGATAATAAAACAAGAACTGTGCTTAAGTTAAAACCCCACCTATCACCTGTTAAAGCAGCAATAATTCCATTAAAAAAGAATGATGAGAATATTGTTGGTAAAGCCAAGAAAATTAAGAAAAACCTTCAAGATTTGGGTTTAGGTAGAATTATGTTTGAAAATACAGGCAATATTGGTAAAAGCTATCGCAGACATGATGAAATTGGCACACCAATTTGTGTGACAATTGATTTTGAAACTTTAGAAAATGAAACTGTAACGGTTAGGGATAGGGATTCTATGGATCAATCTAGGATTGACATAGCAAAACTACCAGAATATTTATTAAATGTAATAAAGTCCTAAAAATTGCAAACATTAAGAAGCCTTTTATTTAATTTAATTTTATACATAACAGTCATCCCGGCTTCTTTGGCTATAATTTTATTATTTCCTTTTGTAAAAACAATTTTTTTGCAATCAATTGCATCATATTGGATAAATTTTATACTTGCTTCATTAAAATTTATCTGCAAAATATCTTGGGACGTTTCTGGTATCAAAAATATTCCTGATAAGCCATTTATTTTAGTTTCAAACCATCAGGGTGCATGGGAATCATTTTTTTTACAGACTATGTGTATTCCGTCATCTAGCATCATTAAAAGAGAACTGTTGTATATTCCTTTCTTTGGATGGGCGTTAGCATGTTTGAAGCCTATACATTTGAAACGTGCCAAAAAGCTTACTAGTCTTAAAAAGGTCATAAAAGATGGATCAATAAAACTTAATGAGGGCACATCTATAATAATATTTCCTGAAGGCACTAGGGCAAGGCCTCAAAAGGGGCTTAAATCATTTTCTAATAGCTGCGGTCTTTTATCTGCCAATAATAATGTTCCCATAGTTCCCGTATGCCATAATTCTGGGCTCTATTGGAAAAATAGACGCTTCAACAAAAAAAGTGGTCAAATTAAAGTTAGAATAGGTCCGCCTATATTTGGAAATAGTCCAAAAGATTTAACTAAAGAAGCCTATGACTGGATAGCGGCTAACTTTAAAGAAATTAATTAAATGTCTAATTCTTTTACTGAAAGAGCGTTTGCATCAATAAACTCTCTTCTTGGCTCTACATCGTCACCCATTAAGACTTCAAAAGATTCGTTTGCGTCTTGAACATCTTTTATGTCAACTCTCATCATTCTTCTGTTTACCGGATCCATTGTAGTTGTCCATAGCTGTTCAGGGTTCATTTCGCCTAGCCCTTTATACCTCTGAACCTCTAAACCCCTAGTTCCTCCTTTAGAAAAGGTCTTTATAGCATCATCTTTTTCCTTTTCATCTGATGCATAAACAAAATCTTTTCCTTTTGTTATTTTATAAAGAGGGGGAAGGGCTATGTAGATATGGCCATTATCAACTATCTCAAACATTTGCCTATAAAAAAATGTTAATAAGAGTGTCCTGATGTGAGATCCATCAACATCTGCATCTGTCATAATTATGATTCTATGATACCTAAGATTATTAATGTCAAAATCATCTTTTCCAATGCCGCAGCCCAACGCTTTAATTAAAGTTCCTACCTCTGCAGAGCCTAGAACCTTATCAATTCTTGCTTTTTCAACATTTATTATCTTTCCTTTTAAGGGGAGAATGGCTTGATTCTTCCTATTCCTGCCTTGTTTAGCTGAACCGCCAGCAGAGTCACCCTCAACTATGTAGATTTCTGAAAGTGTTGGATCTTTCTCTTGACAATCAGCTAGCTTCCCAGGCAATCCTGCTATTTCAAGAACACCCTTTCTTCTTGTCATCTCTCTAGCTTTTCTTGCTGCCTCTCTTGCAAGCGCTGCTTCTGAGACTTTTGCAACTATGCTCATAGAATCTTTTGGGTTCTCAAGCAAGAAATCATTGAAATATTTATTAAAGACCGTACTGACCACGCTTTCAACCTCAGATGAGACAAGTTTTTCTTTTGTTTGGGACGAAAATTTTGGATCTGGCACTTTTACTGAAATAATTGCAATTAAGCCCTCCCTAACGTCCTCCCCAAGAAGGTCGGTGGGTGTTTTCTTTGCATTTTCTTTTTTTATAAATGATTTAAGAACTCTTGTTAAACTGCCTCTAAATCCTGCTAAATGAGTTCCACCATCTTTTTGAGGTATATTATTAGTGTAACAAAGGACATTTTCTGAATATGAATCTGTCCATTGCATTGCGATTTCTACTCCGACCTCATTGTTGGTGGCAGAGCATTCGAAAATTTCTGAAACTGACTGTTTTCTTCCTCTTAAATGCTTTACATAACTTGACAGCCCACCATTATTTTTAAATTTTTTGGATTTTCCTGTTCTTTTGTCTTCTACATTAATTGAAACGCCTGCATTTAAAAAAGATAATTCTTGTATTCGTTTATATATTTTTTCAGTCTCAAAGTTAATTGATGTGAAGATCGCATCCGAAGGATAAAAGGTTATATTTGTTCCGGTTAGATCTGATTTTTTTACTTTCTTGAGTTTTGCTTTTGGTTTGCCTTCGATATATTCCTGAAAATATTCTCCACCATCTCTGTGAACTTCTAAGATTAATTTTTTTGATAATGCGTTAACAACTGAAACTCCAACACCATGAAGACCGCCTGAAACTTTATAACTATTGTCGTCAAATTTCCCACCGGAATGAAGAGTAGTTAAGATTAATTGAGCTGCCGACACTCCTTCTTTTTTGTGAACATCAACAGGTATCCCTCTACCATTATCTTTTACAGTAACAGAACCATCTTTATTTATTATTACCTGAATATCTGAGCAATGTCCGGCCATTGCCTCATCAATACAATTGTCCAAAACCTCAAAAACCATGTGATGCAATCCAGAGCCGTCATCTGTGTCTCCGATGTACATGCCTGGTCTTTTTTTTACTGCCTCTAAACCTTTTAAGACTTGAATATTAGATGAATCATATTTGGCCTGTTTGGATTTTTTTGCCATTTGTTATCTCAGTTGTTCCACGTGGAACTTTTTAAATTCATTAAATTTATCAGTTATTTTACTACTAAAACAATCTTCTATACAGGAAAAAATAACTTGATTTTTATTGAGTTTTAATAGCTCTACAAAAAGCCCAAAAACTCTTTCATCTAGCTCAGATTTTATATCATCAATAATTAACGTAGCTTCTATTTCATAAAGTCTTTTAAGGACTTCATGTTGTGCGCATGACCATAAAATTGAGAAAAATTTTTGTTCGCCACGGGAAAGTATTTGCCTAGCATCTTCATTGTTAATCAAAAATTTTATATCAGCCTTATGGGGGCCTTGAGTGGTTGTTTTTCTTTGAAGGTCTTTTTGAAGATTGTTTTCAAGCGTTTCTTTTAGTGATTTTATGGAATCCCATCCTTTATAGAATTCAATAGAAATAAGATCAAAAAAATCAAAAACATTGTTTGGCTCTAAGATTTCTAGCAAGTTATTAAATTCTAAAATTGTTTTATCAAAAAAATCTTTTCTATAGTCGGTTAAGACTTTTCCCTCATCTGATAACTTCTGATTCCAAGCATAAATATCTGATATGCGGTTGTCTTTTAATAGTGCATTTCTTTGCTTGAGGGTCCTATAAAAACTAAACCACGAGGAGGAGAAGGCTTGTTCTGCAATAAATATCGATCTATCAAGAAGTTTTCTTCTAAAGTCTGGAGGAGCATCTGTAAATGAAAATGTGTTGTTGTGAATCGGGGTGCAAGGAAATTCTTTAATGAGCCTACTTGTGACAATTTTGTTGTTATTAAGTTTTACTGATATGGGTTTGTTTTGATTTTTCTCCACTTCAACTATATAGCCCTTCTTTGAATCAAAGCCCTTTAAATAAAAGTCATCTTTTTTGTGTTTAATTAATGATGAAAGGTTTGAACTCTTAAATGACTTGCCGCTTGAAAAAATAAATACAGCCTCAAGCATGCTGGTTTTCCCTGAACCGTTGCAACCATAGAAAAAATTTATCCCAGGAGAAAGAGAAATTTCAACGCTTTCAAAGCACCGGAAGTGCTTGATAGAAATATTGGTTAAAGGCACCTTAAATCAGAAGGGGCATAACCACATATTTTAAATCAGACGAGCTTGGATCAGTGATTAGGCAACTTTTATCAGAACCAAAGAAATTGATTTCAATTTTTTCAGAATCAAGAGTAGAGAGTATTTCTTGGAGGTAGTTAACATTAAATGCTATCTCTATTTCTTCTCCCTCATAACTACAAGAAATATTTTCTTCACCTTGTTCTTTCTCAGGATTGTTTGCTGAAATATGCATTGAGTTTTCTTTAGTAAGTATCTTTACTCCTTTATATTTTTCACTAGATAGCACGCTAACCCTACTTAAACTATCTGAAAAATTTTTCCTATCAATTATTAAAAGTGTGCTATCCCCAGAAGGTATAACCTGTTCGTAATCTGGAAATTTTCCTTCTATTAATTTGCTTATAAAAGTTGTTCCAGAAACGTTGACTGTGATAGAAGATGAGGCAATTTTAATAACAACATTTTCTGATTCCTCTCCAACAAGTTTAGCAATCTCATTAATTGATTTACGCGGAACAATTCCGCTAATATTTTCTGAGGTCGCTTCGTTTAAAGTAGAGCTTGCCATGGCTAGTCTATGAGCATCAGTTGCAACACTTGTTATGTATTTGTCATCTATCAATAGATAAAGTCCATTTAAGTAGTGTCTCCACTCTTGGTTTGCCATTGCAAAAGAGGTTTTTCCTATTATCATTTTTAGGTTCTGTGAGGAAATATTAACCTGTGATTGTGTTTCCTCGTGCTCAAAAACAGGAAAATCATCACTTGAAAGAGTGGAAAGGTTATATTTTCCTGTGCCAGATTCAATTTTTAGGTTGTCTCCATCAAGAAAAAAGTGTATTTCAGCCATATCTGGCAACAATCTACACAAATCACTAAGTTTTCTTGCAGGTGTTGTGATTTTTCCCCCGCTTTTATAATTAGCAATTGTTGATGTGGTTGATATTTCGCTCTCTAGGTCTGTTGCGGTAAGTTTTAGAGAAGATTCATCAACCTCAAACAGAACATTTGAGAGAATTGGAAGGGTTTGCCTTTTTTCAACCACTCCAAGTGTAAGGTTAAGAGACTTAACAATCTCTTCTTTTGTAATATAAAAATCCATTAGTTGGTGAGGGCTCGGTTGAGGTTTCTATAGTCTTCCTCGTGGGAGGGGTTCTCTTTTCTTAATTCTGTAATTTTTTTGCAGGCATGTAAGACAGTTGTATGGTCTCTGCCATTAAATGCTTCACCAATCTCTGGAAGGCTATGGTTTGTAAGCTCTTTGGTAAGGGCCATTGCCATTTGTCTGGGCCTTGTAATAGACCTGCTCCTTCTTTTAGACAGCAGATCAGAAAGTTTAATGTTGTAGTATTCTGCTGTTGTTTTTTGAATGTTCTCAATACTAACCATTTTTGCCGATATTACAAATAAGTCTTTAAGCGCTTCTTTGACAAGGGCTAGGTCAATATCTTGATTGGTAAACCTAGCATTGGCAACAACTCTTTTTAGGGCTCCCTCAAGCTCTCTAATATTAGATCTAATTCTTTGCGCTATATAAATGGCGCAGTCATTGGGCAAAACAACCCCCATAGAAGAGGCTTTGCTTAGGAGCACAGCGGCCCTAGTTTCTAATTCAGGAGGATCTATAACAACAGGCAAGCCCCAACCAAGCCTTGATTTAAGTCTATCTTCTAAACCATCAATCTCTTTTGGGTACTTGTCACAAGTAAGAATCATTTGATTGTTTCTATCTAATAGGGTGTTAAAAGTATGAAAAAACTCTTCTTGGGATTGCTCTTTACCAGCAAAAAACTGTATATCGTCTATAAGCAAAGCATCTGCATTTCTGTAAAATGATTTAAATTCATTCATTGCGCCAAGTTGTAGTGCCTTAACCATGTCAGATACAAACTTTTCTGAGTGAACATAAACTATTCTTTTTTTTGGCTCTCTGTTAAGAATCTCGTTTCCAACGGCATGCATGAGGTGGGTTTTTCCCAGACCAACACCGCCATAAATAAAGAGAGGGTTATAGTCTCCTTTGGGGTTTGCAGCTACTTGTTTTGCTGCTGCAAGTGCTAAATGGTTTGATTTACCTTCTACAAAGTTATTAAAGGTGTAGCTTTCGACTAGTTTTACTCCAGAACTCTTAGTTTTTTTGTATTTATCAACAAATGTTTCTTTTGTATGGGTTTTGAATACCAGGTTTATATTTTCTTTGGTTTGGGATTTAACTAATTTTTTTATTTCGTTGGCGAAATTTTTTTCAATATAATTAAGAATAAACTCATTTGGGGCAACGAGCTCAAGTATATCTTTGTCTATATTGGCTTTTAGGGGTCTGATCCAGGTGTTAAAGTCTTCTTGTGACAGTTTATTTTCAAGCTTTTCTGAGCACTTGTTCCAAAGTTCCAACTATTCTCTCCTATTAGACTGATAGTCTATTAAAAAATCCACAAGATATCTACAGGATAAAGGTAAGAATTTACTGTGGATAAGTTGTATATAAAAAAATATTTTTTTTATTGCTTTTTTTTTGGTTTTAAAAAAATATTAGGCTATAATTCTCAAACTTTTTGACCTATATACTATTATGAAGAGAACATTTCAACCGAGCAACTTAAAGCGCAAAAGAACTCATGGCTTTCGCGCAAGGATGTCTACTAAAGCTGGAAGAGCTGTTTTGTCTAATAGAAGAAAAAAGGGTCGGAAGGTTCTCAGCGCTTAATTTGTCTAATTCGAGACAAAAATACAACTCTCTAGATTTGATGTATTCGTGTAAGTCTTTTAGATTGTTTTATAAAGAATCTAAAATAACAGGGCTGGAGATTTCAATTTCTAAAAAATTTTTTAAGCTTGCTGTTGAAAGAAATAAAATCAAAAGAAGAATAAAAGAAATATTTAGAAAGAAATCGTTGTTGGATTTAACGGGTGGTGTTATTGTTTTTTCTGTATTTAGGCCTTTTGGAGAGTTATCATACTCAGAGGCTTTGGAGCAGATTGAGTCTGCTGTTAAATCTTTTGTAAATGGTGTAAATAAAAAATGAATATTAGAAGTGTGTATTGGGGGTTGTTAGTTGTCCTGTCATTGGGTCTGTTGTTTGAGTGGACTTCAGAGAAAAAAAATGAATCAATACAGAGTCATTTGGATGCTGCAGCTTACTCTTCATTTGAGCTTGGTGAGAATTATTTGTCTATTGAAAGTGATGATTTATCGATTGTGGTTGCAATTAAAACCGGGGCGATAGTTGAGACAAGATTAAAAAAATATCCTGTTGAGAATATAAAAGGGGCTTTGGGTTTTCGTGTTTTGGGTGAGTCAAAGGACTCTGCGTTTAGTTATTATTTTAAAAGTGGTTTTACCGGGGTGTCACCTAATTATGAGCTAGTTGATTTTGGGGTTGATTTTGTTGAGCTTGTTGATGACTCTTTGGGTGTTTCAAAGAAAATTTCTTTCTTAGAAGCTCCTTATGAAATATCAATATTTGATTCTGTGGTGGATGGTGTTCAGGGAAAGTCTTTCGCTGGTCTTTATAGAACCGAGGGTGTTGCGTTAGATTTAAAAAGGGACGCCTTGAGTGGGGGAATGATGAATAACAGCTCTTATGAGGGTGTTGCTATAAGTTCCGAGAATGATCCTTATTCAACAACCAGACTAAGAAGCATAGAAGAGCCTCTAGAAACCCTGTCAAGATCTGGGTGGGTTGCTTTTATTCAAAAATACTTCTTTGCCGCTGTCTTGGGGTCGGATGAATACATTTATAACTATTATGTTTTGCCAAAAGACTCTGGACTTTTTAGGATGGGTTATACGGTAGAAGGATCTTCGGTTAGTAATGTTACATATGACCATGAGCATAGGCTTTTTGTTGGGCCAAAGATTAGGAAAGACCTTATGGAGAGGGCAGACAGTCTAGAGCTATCAATCGACATGGGTTGGTTTTGGTTTTTGTCTCAACCAATGGTTTGGTTTATGGATTTGCTTAATGGCTATATAAACAACTGGGGTTTAACCATTGTTGTTTTTACAATTCTTATAAAGCTTGCTTTTTGGCCTGTTACATCAAAAAGCTTTAAGTCTATGGCGGCCCTTAGAAAAATTACTCCAGAGCTAAATGAGGTTAAGGAAAGGTACAAGGATGACCGGCAAAAACAAGGCGCTGAAACAATGAAGCTTATGAAAAAGCACGGGGCGAACCCTCTTGGTGGCTGTTTGCCGCTTTTAATTCAGATGCCTTTTTTTATAGGTTTCTTTTTTGCTCTAAGAGAAATGGTTGAGCTGCGTCATAGCGAATTGGGTTTTTGGACCGACCTGTCTTCCCCAGATCCTTATTTTATTCTGCCTGTTGTTTTTTGTTTGTTAATGATTTTAACTCAAAGATTAAACCCCCAGCCTGCTGGGATGGATCCAACCCAGGCTCAGGTGATGAAATATATGCCTGTAATGTTCTCTGTTTTGTTTATTTTTTTCCCTGCGGCACTTTGTTTATATACCGTGGTTAACACTGGGGTTCAGCTAGCACAGCAGAGCTATTTGTATAAACAGCAGGGCGCTCTTGGCTCTGATTAGTAATGTCTGTTGTTTTTGCTCTAGCAACACCACCTGCTAAGTCTGCGATTTGTATATTTAGGGTTTCTGGTTCTGGTTGTCATTGTTTTTTAAAACAGCTTTTTGGTCGAGACGGCTTCTCTCCCAACCACTTTCATGTTGCTGTTTTTAAAGATGGGGATCGTGCCATTGATCAGGTTGGGTTGGTTGTTTTTAATGGTCCAAAAAGTTATACAGGGGAGGATTCGTTTGAGGTTTATGCCCATGGCAGTCTTGGTATAATGTCAAATATTGTTAAAGTTTTTAAAGGGTTGGGTTTTGATGAGGCGCCTGGCGGTGAGTTTACCAAAAGGGCTTTTTTAAATAATAAAATAAGTCTTGTTGAGGCTGAAGCTGTTTCTGACCTGATAGATAGCACAGATGAGCGCGGTGTTCTTTTGTCTGTTAATTCTTTGTTTGGTGAGCTCTCTTCTCAAGTGGGTGAATTTGCTGCTGAAATAGATGAGGCAAGGGTTTTGGTTGAGGCAGAGATTGATTTTTCTGATGAGGGTAATGATTATTTAGATGATTCTTTTTTTGTTACTTTAAAAAACCTTATTAACAGGTTGGAGCTTTTTGTGGGTGCTTGTGTTAATAAAAACCTTTGGAATCAGAAAAATAATATTGTTTTAGTGGGTCCTGTAAACTCGGGAAAGTCATCTGTTTTTAATCGGCTTGTTGGTTTTGATAGGGCTATAGTTTCTAGCACTCCTGGAACAACAAGAGATATGATTGAGTCTGAGGTTTTTTATGAATCCAATTCTTTTTCTGTTTTTGATACGGCTGGGGTTAGGGAGGCTGAAGATCTTGTAGAGAAGGCTGGGATTGAAATTTCCTTATCTAAAATAAAAGAGTCTGATTTGGTTTTGGGCGTCTTTGAAGATTTTAATGCTGCTGTTGTTGATTATTTTAAAGGTCTTTGTAAAAAGGGTTCTTTTTTTAGCATTCAAAATAAAATAGATATAAATAAAACTGTTGATGGTTGTTTTGATTGTTGTGTGTCTGCTAAAACAGGCCAGGGTTTTGATGTTTTAAAGAGTTTAATAAAGTCTCGTGTTTTGGGCGGTGTTAAAGAAGTAAAATATGACTATCTTATTAGAGATAGGCATGTTGGCCTTTTTAATGCTTCTGTTTTTGATTTGAAAAAAGCTCTAAATAATTTAAATAACGAAAACGACTTAGAGGTTGTTGCTGAAGATTTAAGGAATGCGCGATCTAGTCTTGATGAGTTAGTTGGTGTTAAGTTTTCAGACTCTTTGTTGGGTGATATCTTTAATAGTTTCTGTATTGGTAAGTAGTTATTTTGTGGATTAATTGTTATTAATATTTTTGTTTTTTAGTTACTAACAGTTTTTTCAGTGCTTTGTTTAATGTTGTATAACAAGTTGTTGGTATGTTTTTTGTTATGAGAAGCTTTGTTCTACAAAGGGCTTTGAGTGAGTTGTTAACAAAAAAACCATTCTCTAATAGAAATAACAATAAGTATATAATATAGATATTATTGTTTAATTAATTATGTATAAATTTGATGTTGTTGTTGTTGGAGGCGGGCATGCTGGTGTTGAAGCGGCTCATGCTGTTTATAGAATGGGGTTATCATGCGCGCTAATAACATTTGAAAAGAAAAAGATTGGGCAAATGTCATGCAATCCGGCTATAGGCGGCCTAGGGAAATCTCATATTGTAAGAGAGATTGGGGCTATGGGAGGGTTAATGCCTCTAGCAACAGATCTAGCAGGTATACAATATAGAACACTAAACACAAGAAAAGGAGACGCTGTTCAAGCGCTACGGGTTCAATGCGATAGAGACCTTTATAAAAAAGCAGTTCAAAAAATTCTATTTAAAACAAATATTGAATTTTTTGAAGATGAAGTTGTAGACATAGTAATTAAAAACAACAAAGTCACCGGAGTTATAACAAAAAAACAACAAATTAAAGCCAAAAAAGTAATTCTTACAACAGGCACATTTCTTAATGGAAAAATGTATACAGGAAAAACAATCTCAACAGGAGGAAGATTCGGCGATAAGGCTGCGCTCCCACTATCAAAAAGGCTATACGACCTAAACCTTCCAATGGGAAGGTTAAAAACTGGAACACCAGCAAGAATAAGGTTTTCAAGCATCGATGTAAAAAAAATGGAGATTCAACCAGGCGAAAAACCAACCCCATGGATGTCTTTATACAAAAGACCCAAAAAACACCAAAAACAACTACCCTGTTTTATAACAAGAACAAACAAAAAGACACATGAAATAATAAAAAACAATACACACCTCTCAGCAATGTACTCAGGAAACATAAAAGGCATAGGCCCAAGATACTGCCCATCAATAGAGGATAAGGTAAACAGGTTTTATGACAAAGAGAGCCATCAAATATTTATTGAACCAGAGGGAATAAACAAAGATCTTGTTTATCCCAATGGGATATCAACAAGCCTACCAAAAGAGATACAAAAAGAATTTATATATTCTATTAAAGGTTTAGAAAAAGCGGTGATAAAAGAATATGGTTATGCGGTTGAGTACGATTTTGTTGATCCTAGAAACATTAAAACAACACTTGAAACCAGGTTTTTAGAAAACTTTTACCTAGCAGGCCAAATTAATGGGACAACAGGATACGAAGAAGCAGCAGCACAAGGGCTGATAGCAGGAGCAAACGCAGCGGGAGCTATATTAAAAAAGAAAGAACTGGTGTTGGAGAGAAGTGAGGCCTATATAGGGGTCCTAATAGACGACCTAACAAACCACGGAATTACAGAACCATATAGAATGTTCACCAGCAGAGCAGAATACCGGTTGCTTTTATCACAAAACAATGCAGAACAAAGGCTTCTAGAAAAAGCATATAAATATAATTTAATTGGAAACGAAAGGTTTAAACACTACACAAACAAAGAAGCCGAATACGAAAACTTTGTAAAGACCAATCTTTTAAAAAAGAACACCAATTTTTTTATTAACAGTAAAAAAGAAAAAATAAAACTCCCAGAAAACAAAAGCATACTCAAATTATTAACCAGAACAGATGCTGACAAAACAAAGCTATTTAAAACCAATAAAGAAAACAAACACCTTTTTGAAAGGGCATGCATAGAAAACAAATACTATGGGTATATAAAAAAACAACTAAGAGAAATAGAAAAAACAAAAAAACAAAACAACAAAAAAATATCAAAAAACATAAACTATTCAGATATTCAAGGCCTTTCAAACGAAGTTAAAGAAAAACTTATCAAAAACACCCCAACCACAATAGGATCGGCAGCAAGAATTGAGGGAGTAACCCCAGCAGCAATAAACCTTATATTGATACAGCTAAAAAAAGAAGAGCTTATAAAACAAAATGCCTAAGAGCTGTGCGCAAGCAAAACCACTCACAAACAACCAACTAAAAAAGGTAAACACCTTCATAGAGCTAGCGCTAGAGTTCAACAAAACACACAACATTTTTGTTAGAACCAGCAAAGAAGAAGTCATGCAAAAAGACATCAATGACTGTTCGCCAATCATTAACCTGATCAAACCAAATAACAACATCGCCGACCTTGGTTCTGGAGGCGGCTTTCCTGGGATTCTTTTGTCTATAACAAAACCAGACAACAAAATAACCCTCATAGAAAGCAATAATAAAAAATGCTACTTTCTAAGAACAGTGATCGATAGGCTTGAGCTTAAAAATGCCGAAGTGATCAATCAAACAATAACAAAAAACAATAACCTAGAACGCTTTGACGTTATAACGGCGAGAGCTTTTGCATCAATTGAAAAAATAATAAGCCTCACCCAAAAAAATAACAAAAAAGAAACAGAATATATTTTATTAAAAGGAAAAGAACAAAAAATCAAAGAAGAATTAAAACTATTAGACCAAAAAAAATACAGATATGAAATAATTAAACTAGACAATGAAAACCATGAAAGAAACATAGTTGTAATAAAAAATGAATAAAATCATTGCAATAGCTAATCAAAAAGGCGGGGTGGGCAAAACCACAACAGCAGTAAACCTTGCTGCTAGCCTTTCAGCAACCAAAAGGAGGGTTTTGTTGATAGATCTTGACCCACAAGGAAACGCAACCACCGCAACTGGAATATCAGAAAAAAACCCCAAAACCCTATATGACCACTATTTTAACAACACCAAGATTATTAATTGTATATATAAAACTAACGACAACTATAGCGCTATAGCTGGGGGAGAAGAGTTAATAGCACTAGAGGTAGCAATAAGAAATGATAACAAACAAGGTTTTTTATCAAGCAGCCTAGAAGAGTTGGAGGATGTTTTTGACTATACGATAATAGACACACCACCCACACTAAACCAGCTAACAGTAGAGGGCCTCTCTTCTGCATCTGGCACCCTAATTCCTCTTCAGTGTGAATATTATTCTCTTGAGGGGGTAACCGGACTAATGAAAACCATACAAACACTATCCAGCAAAAACATGACATCAAACAGGGTAATAGGAATTGTTAGAACAATGGTTGATATGCGCAACAACCTTACTAAAGAGGTTTCAGAAGAGCTTGAAAAACATTTCAAAAGTTTGGTTTTTAACACCCTTATACCAAGAAATATAAAACTTGCAGAAGCACCCAGCCACGGAGTATCTGGTATAAAATATATGCCGAGCTCTTTTGGTGCAAAAGCTTATCTAGCATTAGCGGGCGAGTTGATAAGGAGGGTTGAGTATGCCTGAAGATAAAAAAACATTAAACAGAGGTCTGGATGCTTTGCTCGGGCAAGGTGCGCAAAACCAAAGATCGGTTAAAGAGGTTGAAATAGACAAAATCAAACCAGGAAGGTTTCAACCCAGATCAAATTTTAATAACGAGAAACTATTAGAGTTAACAAATTCTATTAAAAACCAAGGAGTGTTATCCCCAATACTTGTCAGGGAACTAGGTCTTAATGAATTTGAGGTTATCGCTGGAGAAAGAAGGCTTAGAGCCTCAAAGATGGCTAAATTAAAAACAATTCCCTGTTTGGTTGACCAAAAACAAGACCAAGACGCTCTTATCTCAGCACTTATTGAAAATCTCCAACGTGAAGACCTTAATC
This sequence comes from Gammaproteobacteria bacterium TMED226, assembly GCA_002169105.1. Classification (GTDB taxonomy): domain Bacteria; phylum Pseudomonadota; class Gammaproteobacteria; order Magnimaribacterales; family D2472; genus SAR86A. Next base: position 33,804 of record NHJX01000021.1, read on the forward strand.
CGGTTGAAGAAGCAAGGGGGCTAGACAGACTTAAGAGAGAGTTTGGCTTAACACAAGATGAGGTGGCCACATCAACCGGAAAAGCAAGAAGCACCATAGCGAATTCTTTAAGAATTCTTTCTTTACCCAATGTTGTTTTAGAAATGTTATCAAGAGGGCAAATTGAAAAAGGACATGCCAAACTCCTTGCAGCAATGGACTCTGTCGAGTCAGAAAAACTAGCAAAAAAAATTATAAAGGAGAATCTCTCAGTCAAAGATTTAAACTCGCTAACAACAAGGAAATCAACATCCAAGAGCAACAAAACGAAAGTTAAAGATAGTGATTTAATAAACGTAGAAATAGAAATGTCTGAAAGTTTTGGACACAAAATCGAAATCGAAACAAAGAACAAAAAGTCTGGTAAGGTTTCAATAAGTTATATGTCACTAGATGAGCTCGATAATATCATCACAAAGATTAAAAATAAGCAATAAACATCTTGTCTATAGATAAATATGTTTCTATAATTCTCGCAATCAGGATAATAAATTGACTCCACAAATCGTAGCTTGAAAAAAATCGACCTAAAAATAAAATCTGTAATAGCTGTTAGTGTGCTAATTTTTACCCTTGGAGCGGTAACAAGCCTTTTATTTATACCTATAGCCCTTGGTTATATGGCCTCTGTCACTCTTGTCTATTATCTTGGATCAAAAATTCATGATGCAGCTTTAGTTGTTGGGTATATTTGGCTTTCAAAATGGACCCTTTTTGTGATTTTTCTGATAATAACAGGCACCAATAACCCAGAAACTTTTTTACATGCAATGAGCCTATTTATTGTATTTAATATTTCGCTTAATCCAGCTGTTTTCATGCTTAACAAGGAGCCTTCTAAATAATGGCATCAGAGCTAAGCACAGAGTCCTATATAAGCCATCACTTAACCAATTTAACTTGTGGGCATGTGCCCGTTAATGAAAAGGCTGGAATAACTGAATCATTTTGGACTTGCAATCCATACATGGTTGATTATATGAGTTTTTGGGCATTTCATGTGGATTCATTGTTTTGGTCTATTGCGCTTGGAGGCCTTTTTGTTTTTATTTTCAAAAAAGCTATACCAAAAGATATAGACTCAAATACACCACCCAAAGGCATTCAAAATTTTGTTGAAATGTCTATTGAGTTTGTTGAAGACAATGTTCAATCTCTATTCGGTTCTGTTAAAAACACCCTAATAGCCCCTTTAGCACTAACGGTTTTTGTGTGGATATTATTAATGAACTTGATGGACCTTGTACCGGTTGACTTCTTGCCTGTTTTGGCTGGATATATTGCATTTTCCTTGTTTGGATATAACGCAGAGACTGGAAGTGGTGTTGAGTGGTTAACCTCATCAGATTCACTGTACTTTAAAGTTGTTCCAACAACCGATCCAAACATTACACTTGGTATGGCATTTGGAGTTTTTATACTAACAATTTATTACAGTATCACCGTTAAGGGAGCTAAAGCTTTCATCGCAGAACTAACATTACACCCTTTTGGAAAGTGGTTAATACCTGTAAATTTTGTACTTGAGATGGTTAACTTTATCGCAAAACCAATTTCCCTAGGCCTGAGGCTTTTTGGAAACCTCTATGCAGGAGAGATGATTTTTATCTTAATTGCATTAATGCTATTTTTTAGTAGCATACCAGTAGGCATAATAGGATTTGGCTTGCATTTGGTATGGGCGCTTTTTCACATATTAATTGTGGCATTGCAAGCATTTATTTTTATGGCGCTTACAATTGCATATTTGGCGATGGCGCATGAAACAGAGGAACATTAATCCTCAACTTATAGGAGAAAAAAATGGAATATAGTATTTTAGCAGCAGGGATCACAATGGGCCTTTCAGCTATTGGAGCTGGTATCGGTGTAGGGATTTTAGGTAGCAAGTTTATAGAAGGAATAGCAAGACAGCCAGAGCTGGCTCCTTTTCTTCAAGGCAGATTCTTTTTAATGATGGGTTTAACCGACGCGGTCCCTATGATTGGTGTTGGCCTTGGTATGTACATGCTATTCGCTATATAAAAACAGATAATAAAATATGGAAATAAACGCAACCTTACTTGCTCAAGCAGTCGTTATGATTGTTTTTGTGGCTATATGCTGGAGATATGTTTATCCCCCAATTCTTGCCGTGATGCACGAAAGAGAGAAGAAAATATCTGATGGCTTAGAAGCTGCAAAAAAAGCCGATGACTCTTTAGAAGAAGCAAAACTTGCTTTTGACAAAGAGCTCGATCAAGCAAAAGCAAAGGCAGCAGAGATTCTTGATAAAGCAAATACAAGAGCCTCTAAAATTGTTAGTGATGCGTCAACAAAAGCAGAAGTTGAAGCAGAAAAAATAATAGCCTCAGCCACTACAGCTATTGAGAACGAGACCAATAATGCCAAAGAGGATCTTAGGCAGCAAATGTCTGACATTATCATTAATACAACCCAAAAGATTCTTGGTGACGAAATTTCTAAAGAAAAACACGAAGATATTCTCAAAAAAGCCGCAGAGGAATTATAGTAAATGATTGAGCTAACCCCTTTAGCCAGGCCATATGCCAAGGCCTTGTTTGAATCAGCGAGAGATTCAAACAACTTAGAAGAAATAGCAGCTGAGTTAAAAACAATAGCTGCTGCATCAAAGTCAGAGGGCGTTATTAATACTATTGAAAACCCAATCCTTTCAAGACAGGAGATATTAAACATTCTTGTTAAACTATTTGAAGAAAACATTTCAAACACAACAAAAAGACTTATACAGATATTGGCTGAAAACAAACGTTTAAATTTGCTTGAGCCTATATATTTTATTTATCAAGATCTTTTAGAGAAACATAAAGACCAAAACTCAATTGAAGTTTTTGTTGCTGTGGAACCGGGCGAGGAAGCAAAAGAAAACATAGAACAAAAACTAAAATCTACATATGGCGAAGACGCCAATATATACTTTTCAAAAGACCCAAAAATGATGGGCGGCCTATCAATCAAGATAGGCGATGAATCACTTGACCTCTCAATTAGAGGAAAGGTTAATAAACTTGTAAACCAATTAAATTTTTAAGGTGAAAAAATGAGCCAATTAAATCCATCAGAAATATCCAGCGTTTTAAAAGAGAAAATTGCTGGTCTTGATTTATCTGCAGAAAGAAAGAATGAAGGAATTGTTGTAAGTGTCTCAGACGGTATAGTTAGGATTCATGGCATGGGTGATGTTATGTATGGAGAGGTAATAGAGTTTGAAAATGGAACCAAAGGAATGGCATTAAACCTTGAACAAGATTCAGTTGGTGCTGTTGTATTAGGTGATTATCTTGAGATTATCGAAGGACAAAAAGCAACATGTACAGGAAAGGTTTTAGAGGTTCCTGTTGGTGAATCTTTATTAGGAAGGGTTGTGAATACTTTAGGCACACCAATTGATGGTAAGGGTGAAATAAAGGCTGAAAGCACATCCCCAGTTGAAGTTGTTGCTCCGGGCGTTATCGCACGACAATCAGTTGACCAACCTGTGCAAATTGGTTTAAAGGCAGTTGATGCCATGGTTCCAATAGGAAGAGGACAAAGAGAGCTCATTATTGGTGATAGACAGACTGGTAAAACTGCTGTCGCAATTGATGCAATTATCAACCAAAAAGGAACTGGAATTAAGTGTATTTATGTTGCTATCGGCCAAAAACAATCAACCGTTGCAAATGTTGTAAGAAAATTAGAAGAGTATGAAGCCATGGAACACACTATTGTTGTGTCAGCAACAGCTGCAGATCCAGCTCCCATGCAATACTTATCAGCTTATGCTGGTTGCACAATGGGAGAATATTTTAGAGACAAAGGCGAAGACGCTTTAATTGTATATGATGATCTTTCAAAACAAGCGGTTGCCTATAGACAAGTATCACTTCTATTAAAAAGGCCACCAGGAAGAGAGGCTTATCCAGGTGATGTTTTTTATCTTCATTCAAGGCTGTTGGAAAGAGCTGCAAGAGTGAATGCAGACTATGTTGAACAAATAACAGGCGGAAAAGTTAAAGGCAAAACAGGCTCATTAACAGCTCTTCCAATTATTGAAACGCTTGCGGGTGACGTTTCAGCTTTTGTTCCAACAAATGTTATCTCAATTACAGATGGACAAATATATTTAGAAACTGAACTATTCAATTCAGGAGTTAGGCCTGCCATCAATCCAGGATTATCTGTTTCAAGAGTTGGTGGCTCAGCTCAAACAAAGATTATGAAAAAATTAGCAGGAGGTGTCAGGACTGCATTAGCACAGTATCGTGAACTTGCTGCTTTCTCACAATTTGCCTCTGACTTAGATGACGCAACAAAACAACAACTTGCTAATGGTAAAGCTTTCACAGAACTTCTAAAACAAAAACAATATGCACCTATGAGTGTTGCGCAACAAGCCCTTAGTTTATTTGCTGCTGACAGAGGTTATATGGCAGATGTTGATGTTGAAAAAATCTTAGATTTTGAAGA
>NHJX01000022.1 GCA_002169105.1 Gammaproteobacteria bacterium TMED226
ACTCAGAAGTGAAACGAGTTAACGCCAATGGTAGTGCAGGGTCTCCCTGTGTGAGAGTAGGAAATCGTCAGGCTTTTTTATATTTAGGCTCTTAGTAGTAAATACTAAGAGCCTTTTTTTATGGCTAAGATATAATTATTAAATGATAGTTGGCTTAACAGGTGGTATTGGTTCTGGTAAATCAGTAGCAGGTAAATATTTTAATGAACTAGGAATAGATATTATCGATGCTGATGATATTTCAAGAAGTATTCTTGATGATAATAAGAAGGCCAGAAAGCTTTTTCTAAATAATTTTGGTGACAAGTTCTTAAATAATAATAAAATAGATAGAAATTTATTAAGAAGTGAAATTTTTAAAAATCCTGATAAAAAACATATATTAGAATCAATCATACACCCTATAGTCAGAGAAGAATTATCAAAATTTATAGAACAATCAAAAAGCATCTACAAAATAATAATGGTCCCGTTGATATTTGAGACTAGCTCAAAAGATTTTTACAATAAAATCATTGTTGTTGATTGCGATCAAGAACATCAAATTGACAGAGCAAGCTTGAGAGATAACAAATCAGAAAAGGATATTGAAAATATTATTAAAAACCAAGCAACCAGAGATCAAAGATTATCAATTGCAGATGAAATTATTATAAACAATTCAACATTAGATAATCTGAAAACTCAAGTTATTAGAGTTCATCAAAAATTACTTGGAATAAATATTAATGAATAAATGCCCTAGATGTGACAAGCCTTGCGTCACCTCAAAAGAAAATCAACATAGACCATTTTGCTCTGAGAAATGTAAGTTAATTGATTTTGGATCATGGGCTAATGAAGAAAATATTATTTCTAGACCGGTTAATTCAGAAGATTTTTATGAAGATTGATAATTTAATTTAAATTATTTTCCATTCACCGCTTTCAATCATAGACTGGGCTTTTTTATATTTTAATTCTTTTGTCTCTTGGCCATTGGTAATTTCTACAATCTCATTTCTTCCATATTTTGGTTCATCTCTTATAATATTCCGAGGACTTTGTTTTTCTTCTGGATTAGAAGGAGATTGGTTGGTTTGTAACTCTTCCGTTATTACTTCAGGTTTTTCTAATACCACTTCTTGATTACTTGAGTCCTTTTTCAATCCTTCTACTATTTTTTCAGACGCAAACTCAATTACAAATAATATTCTTACTGTTTCGCTATCAATCTCATCCAGCATTGATTCAAACATTGAATAAGCTTCTTGTTTAAATTCATTTTTTGGATTTTTTTGAGCATATGCTCTTAAACCAACACTTCCTCTTAAATGATCTATTTCAGCAAGGTGCTCTTTCCAATGAACATCTAAAACTTGAAGCATTATTTGTTTTTCAAGTAAAAGCCTATTTTCTTTAAGGGACTCATACTTTTCCACATAGATTTTATGAGCTTTTTCAACAACTAAATTTGTTATAGTTTCTGGTATAAGAGTTTTATCATTATCTATGGATGAAGCAATATTAGTTTCAAGCTTATAACTTTCAGTAAGAAAATCTTCAAGATCTTTTGCCTTCCATTGAGACTCTATAGATTCTGGAGGAACATAAAGGCTTGTAACTCTTTTGAACTCCAAAGTTATCATCTCAGTAATTGTTTTACTTATGTCATCTTCTTCAAGCAACTGATTTCTAAGTGAATAAATAGCTTGTCTTTGATCGTTGGATACATCATCGTATTCAAGTAGGTTTTTCCTTGCATCAAAATTTCTACTTTCAATTCTTTTTTGTGCATTTTCTATTCCTCTTGAAAGCATTTTATGCTCAATATGATCATCGCCCATTCCAATTCTTTCAAATAAACCCCTTCTATTGTCTGATATAAATAATCTTAAAAGATCATCTTCAAGAGAAAGAAAGAATCTAGAGTAACCTGGGTCTCCTTGTCTGCCAGATCTCCCTCTTAATTGATTATCAATTCTTCGAGACTCATGTCTTTCTGTTCCTAGAATATGAAGGCCTCCAGAATTTAAAACCATTTCATTATTCTTAGACCATTCAGCCTCTTCCTGATCTTCCTTCTTACCCCCTAAAACAATATCCGTACCTCTTCCTGCCATGTTGGTTGCTATAGTCACCATGCCAGGCTTACCAGCATTAGCTATAACTTCTGCTTCTTTTTCATGATGTTTTGCATTTAAGATTTGATGTGGAATTTTTTTTGCTTTTAAAAATTCTGAAACTTCCTCAGATGATTCAACAGAAACAGTACCAACTAATATTGGAGCATGATTTTCTCTTAGTGATTCTATCTCATCTACTAAAGCTTTATATTTTGCTTTATTAGTCAAGAAAACCAAATCATTGTGATCATTTCGAATCATGGGAACATTTGTTGGAATAATGATTACATCAAGACCATATATTTGATTAAATTCTACCGCTTCAGTGTCGGCAGTTCCTGTCATCCCAGATAGATTTGAAAATAACCTAAAGAAATTCTGAAAAGTTGTTGAAGCTAATGTTTGAGACTCCCTTTGAATTGGTACATTTTCTTTACATTCTAGTGCTTGATGAACACCCTCACTCATTCTTCTTCCAGACATAGTCCTTCCAGTATGTTCATCAATTAAAAGAACCTCATTATTTCTGACTAAATAGTGAACATTCTTTTGAAATAAAAAATTTGCTCTCAGTGTTGCTTGAACGAATTTCATTATTTGAAGGTTAGAGACCGAATATAAACCTTCAGAATCACTAAGCATTTCTGATTCTTCCATAAGTTCTTCGACTAAAATATATCCATCATCAGTAAGCTCAACACTTCTATTTTTTTCATCTATAAGATAATGTCCTCTTTCTTCATCTAGCAGAGGATCTTCTTCTGTTCCCTCTCTTAATTGTTTAGATAGCTTTGGAATAAATTTCCTAATTTTTCTATATAAATCTGAGCTTTCTGAAGAGGGGCCTGAAATTATTAACGGTGTCCTTGCTTCATCAATTAAAATTGAATCTACCTCATCAACAATTGCAAAATCAAGCGAGCATTGAACCCTTTCTTGAACAGAGTGAGCCATATTATCTCTAAGATAGTCAAATCCAAGCTCATTATTTGTAGCATAGATGACATCACACTTATAAGATCTAATTTTTTCTTGAATAATTTGATTTGAATTAACAATTCCAACTGTAAGACCAAGAAATTCATATATTGGTCGCATCCACTCAGCATCTCTTTTAGCAAGGTAATCATTTACTGTAACTAATATCGCTTTATTCCCAATAACTGAATTAAGGTACGTAGGCAATGTTGCTACCAAGGTTTTACCTTCTCCTGTTTTCATTTCAGCAATATTGCCTTCAGCAAGAGAAATACCCCCTAGCATTTGTGAGTCAAAATGTCTTAAGCCTAATGTTCTTTTGCTAGCCTCTCTAACAGCAGCAAATGCAAGCGGTAGAATTGAAAATATATCTTCATCCTTTTCTTTATAAATATTATTTAATTCATCTTTAAGATTTTTAAAGTACAAGTCTGGTTTCTTAGATAGCTCTTCTTCTAAATCATTTGCAGCACTTACATGGACCATCATTCTTTTAATGATTCTATCGTTACTAGAGCCGAAAATATTAGAAAATAAATTTAGCATTTTAAAAGTATTTAAGTCTTTATTAATCAAGCACTTATTCAATGTCTCCAAATGGAGGCCTTACGTAAGAAATTGGGGCATTTTCTGAATTTTCAAATTCAATAGTTTCATATGCATCATCATCCTCAATAATTTTACGTAAAAGTTTGTTATTAAGTTCATGTCCGGATTTATAGCCAGAGAACTCTCCAATTAAATTTCCACCTAATAAATAAAGATCACCAATTGCATCAAGCATCTTATGCTTTACTATCTCGTCATTAAATCTTAACCCCTCGTCATTTATTATTTCATCCTCACCAAACACTATTGCATTTGATACGCTCGCACCTAAAGCTAGATTCTTTGACTGTAATAGTTCTTTTTCACTCATTGAACCAAAAGTTCTCGCCCTACATACCTCTTTTACAAATGAGGTAGTAGAAAAATCTATAATAGATTCTGATGGAAGTGTTTTATGAACAGGGTGATCAAAACTTACTTTAAAAGATACTTTAAATCCTTCAAAAGGTTTAATTGTTGCATATGCATCATCACGAGTTACAGTAACTTCTTTCTTAACTTTGATAAATTTCTTTAAAGCATTTTGCTCCTCCAATCCCGCAGACTGAATAAGGAATACAAAAGGGCTTGAACTGCCATCCATTATTGGCACTTCTGGGCCATCCACTTTTATTAAACAATTATCAACCCCTAAACCAGCGATTGCTGAAAGCAAATGCTCAATAGTTGAAATTTTTACCTCATCTTTAACTAGTGCAGTTGACAGACTTGTATCACCAACATTTTCTGCAATTGCAGGAATTATGAGATTTTCATCAACGTCAGTTCTTATAAAGTTAATTCCAGTATTTATATCTGATGGAATGAGTTCCATATTTATATTCTTTCCAGTATGAAGACCAATACCAACGGCTTTAATTGAATTTCTTAATGTTCTTTGTTTTAACATCTTTCTGATTTAAGTAATATAATATTTTAGCATTTACGTTGCCTTGATACTTCTGAAAGTATTATCCCAGTTGCAACAGAAACATTAAAGCTTTTGAATTTTTTATTATTGTTTAGCTTTATTAATGAATCACAGCTTTCCAAAGTTTTTTTTCTTATACCAAATTCTTCAGAACCCATAATAATGGCACATGATTCGGTNAAATTATTATCAGTGTAATTTTCTTTAGCGTGCTCACTTAACCCAAAAATTTTTATATTTAGATTTTTTAAATACTTAATACAATTTATTAGATTTGATATTTGGAAAGTTTTTATAATTTCAGCACCGCCAGCTGAAACACTATGAGCAATATCATTTAGAGGAGCGCAGTGATGTTTGTTAATGATCAATGCATCTACATCAAGAACAGCTGCCGATCTAATACATGCACCAAGATTCCTTGGGTCAATAATATTATCCAGTATTAAAATTAATAAAGCGTTATTTTCAAATTCATTAACGAAGTTCTTTAAATCTTTAAAATTTAGAGTTTCTTCATTAATAATTATTGCTTCAGGTTCTTTTTTTAACTTTTTTGATATTTCAAAATTAATATCATTCTTTTTCGAGAGCTCAATTAAATTATTTAACCTCTTATCATCTCTGGAGAAGGGTAGAAATAGTTTTTTTATTTTGTGAGGGTTATTTTCAATAATGCTTTCAATGCTATGAAAACCAATCCTTCGCTCTTTACTCTTCATTACTCTTTAGGTATTAATATTATTTTTCTTTCCTCAGGAATTACATTTACTAACTGAACTTTTATTTTTTGCCCAATCCTATAAGTTTTACCTGTTTTCTTACCTTTGAGTATATTGGCTTGGCTATCAAAAATATACCTATCTCTTTTTAGATCAGAGACATGAAGTAATCCAGATATATGATATTTATCAATCTCACAAAACAACCCAAATTCCGCAATCCCAACTACAAATGTTAAAAATTCTTCTCCAATAAATTTTTTAAGATGGTAACAAATTAGCTGTTGACTAACTTTTCTTGCAGATATCTCTGCTCTTTTTTCAAGAGAGGATAATTCTGCTAAGTCTTCTTCAATTTTTTCCTGCACGAAATCATAATCAGACCTCTTCAAGATATTCTTTATCATTCTATGGACTAATAAGTCTGGATATCTTCTTATTGGAGAAGTAAAGTGTGAATATTCCTTTAACTGCAGTCCAAAATGACCTATTTCTTTGGAAGAGTATTGAGCTCTTTTAAGAGATTGCAGTATCAAAATATTTAAAAGCTTATTATCCTGATTCTTATCGGCATGTTTAATGCAAGAATTAATTAAATCTAAAGAATTGAAGAATTTTTTATTTGCATGACCCTTTAATGAGAAGAATTTCTTTAAGTTTTCAACCTTTATAGAATCTGGCTCTTCATGAACCCTATATACTCCGAACCCGTAATGTTTCTTTATAAATTTTGCTGCGCAAATATTTGCTGCAATCATTGACTCTTCTATCATCTGATGGGCAAATAATCTTTTTGGTATTTTTATATCTAATATTTTTCCATTTTTATTTATATTTATTAAAGGTTCTGAAGACTCTATCTCAAGAGCATTTCTTTTTATCTTATTTTGTAAAAGTTTTTTGGTGAGCTCTTCTAAAGATTTTATAGAATCAAATATTCCAGAATCATCAACTTCATAATTTTGAATTTCATTATAAGTAAATCTCATTGAAGACCTGATATAGGCTTCATAGAATTTATATGATTCAATTTTTCCAGCTAAATCAAAAATAATTTCACAAACAAGAACATTTCTCTTTTCATTGGGAACTAATGAACATAGATTGTTTGAAATTTTTTCAGGCAACATAGGAATAACAGTCCTAGGAAAATATATCGATGTTCCTCTTTTTAAAGCTTCTTTATCTATTTCAGAATTAGGTAAGATAACAGAGGCAACATCTGCTATTGCAACTTTTAAAGTAAAAGAAGATTTATTTTTAAAACAAAAAACAGCATCATCAAAATCTTTTGCGTCTTCTCCATCAATGGTTACAAATGGCGTATTTGTTAAATCTTTGCGATCCAAGTAACTTGTTACATCGATATCTTTAAGCTCTTTTTCTATTAAAGGATTCCATTCACAAGGGATGTCAAACTCCTCAATAGTTTGATTGATAGCATCTTCCAGATAGTTCATGGGGTAGAGTTTAGTTTATATTCAATAAAAAAGGGCTCAAAAGAGCCCTTAATTATGTTTAATAAACTATCAGAAAGTAAGATTAAATTTTAATCCATAATTTCTTCCAGGTAATGGAACTTCATTTTTAACATATGATGCATGATTTCTTGCAACTTCATCCAACAAATTTCTTCCAAATAATGAGACTCTTAACTCACTCTTACCATTCAAATCAAATGTTTTAGTTAATCTAGTATCAAGCATTTGATAGGCATTAGTTGCAGTTTCTCCCTCACCAAAATCATTTTGTTTTTCAACATCCTTAAGATTAAGTTTGAAAACTATATCATCTTGATTATAAGATAATGAATAAACATTTCTTGCTGGATTTATTCTTGGAACATAATGCCCATCAGAAAATTTAGCATTAACAACATCTCTTCCAAAGGACAATGTTAATTCACCAGCACCCATATCAAAAGTTTTACCAAATTCAAATTCATACCCATCAAATTCAGCATCTTCCTGAACATAATTTGCATGAATTAGATTTCCATGACCGTGATCATCATGCTCGTCTTCGTGATGCTCATCCTCATCTTCGTGATGCTCATCTTCGTGATGCTCATCTTCGTCGTCATGATGACCTTCTTCTTCATCCATTAAAGTAATATAGTTATCTACATCATTAACAAAGAAGCTCGCATAGGCATAAAAATCACCATTATCGAAGTTAAAGGTAATATCAAAATTATTTGATGTTTCAGCACTTAATGTTGGATCGCCTGTTTCAAGTCTACCAGTGGCCATATGAGGACCATTCATAAATAGCTCAATAACTGAAGGCAATCTTTCAACACTAGCAAAGCCTAGATTTACATCTAAAGTATCACTCAATTCTCTTCCTATACTTACTGCAAAACTATTGGTTGAATCATCAATGCTGTAATAGTCTACATCACCATGATCTTCATCAGTAACACTTCCGGTTCTATCAATCTGATCTAACCTCATACCAAAATCAAGATTAAATAAATCAAAGTCTTTGCTCATATAGTACCCAAGAGTAAATTCCTCATTGTTTGCAGGATTCATGAAAGCCTCTTCACCAACGATTGAATTATCTTCATCAACTATATTGAATACAATTTTTTGAGTCATACTATTATTAGATATATCAAAAACTGCTCCATATTCAGTTGCTGAATTCATAAAGACTGTAGGAGCATGACCTTCTTCTTCATCTCCATGCTCATCTCCATGTTCATCACCATGCTCATCTCCATGATCGTCGTGACCTTCTTCATCATGAGCTTCAGTAAGTGAATAGTCAGAGTCACGATATGTGAAGTCAATTTTATTAACTAGATTGCCATTAAGATTGTAAGAACCTTTTATAGTAAAGCTCTCAGAGTCAGTTGTTGAGAATATTCTCTCCTCACCGTGCTCTTCATGCTCTTCTTCATCACCATGCTCATCTCCGTGTTCATCTCCGTGTTCATCTTCATGTTCATCTCCATGAAATGGGATGCCATAGACGCTTTCGAGATTATCTATTGAAAAACCTAAATAACCCCAATCTCCTATTTTTGAGATACCAAATTTTGTTGACTCAACTGCAAAATCAGAATTATTAACATATCCAAGATCTTCTTCATGGTGCTCGTCTTCATGCTCATCTTCGTCGTGACCATCTTCATCATGATGTTCTTCTTCATGCATAATGGCACCGCTAGGAATGTCATAGTTACCAAAGTCAGTATTTTTATAACCAAAATTAACGTTGAATCCAGCTACATTAGTTTTGTAATTCAAAAATTCAGTATTTCCACTATTAACTGATTGACTTTCATAACCCATCTTTAATTCTGGAAGTTCGTAATTTAAAGCAGATATACAATCATCAACTATATTAATAATCCCTCCAATTGTTCCATTTGCATATAGCAAAGATGATGGCCCTTTAACAATCTCAATTTGTTCAATGTCATTCAAATCAATGTCATTTAAATGATCGACTCCAAGTCCAGATACATCTCTATTGACCATTCCATTTTTCAGAATTTTAACTCTAGGACCTGACATACCTCTAATAATTGGTTGTCCAACGGCAGCACCATAGTCGGCAATTGAAACACCTAGATAACTATCAATAGCGTCGCCTAAGCTAGTTGTCGCATCATCTAAAATATCCACTCCATCTATTACATATAATGGATTTGTAATCTCTGTCATATCGATTAGCGCAGATGTAACAACAACAGTTTCTTCTACATCCTGTGAAATAATATCGCTTGAATGGAAAGCAATTAAAACAATAATCGCGTTTAAAAATTTTTTCATATTTCCTCCTTAATGAAAATAAAAATTAGTTAAAAAAGTAAAATTAACTAATTTAAAGGAGGGGCTCTAGAATGATTTGAACTTTTATTAAAACTAACAAATCTAGAAATTAGGTTTGTTACAGGGGAAACTCTTTGATAATTGTTATTATCTCTTGTTAAAGAAATTTTAATGTCAACGTTTTCTTCACATGCCTGACATTCTGATACATGCTGATCGTCACTATGCTCATAATGATCAACAAAGCCATGCAGAGATAAGCCTGCAAAAAACAGTAATGATAATAAGAAATATTTTTTATTCATGAGCGAGGCATACTAGACCATTAATTTTTCCATTTTTCAAGTCTTTTAGAGTTTTATCTGCCGTTGATATGTTTCTTTTCTCAACATTCACATGTTCTATTTTTCCTTCTCTGACTAAGGTCATTAATTCTTCCATTTCTTTTAGGCTTCCGACATAAACACCTTTCACAGTTCTTGCAGTTAAAGTGACCATTGGAAGTTGAATAGTTGACTCACCTCCAATAAGTCCAACAATCACATATGTTCCACCTCTTTTTAGCCCAAACATGCCAGAGGCTAAATCAAAGGTAGCAGTAGCACCAACGAAATCTATAACACTTGTTGCGCCACCATCAGTCAATTCATTGATTTTTTGAATAATATTTTCATCCATTGAGTTAATAACTTCAGAGGCACCAGCTTCTTTTGCAATCGCAAGTTTTTCTTCATCAATATCAATAACTATGGGGTTAATTGAATAGGCTGCTTGAATAATCTTAAGCGCTAGCAAACCTAGACCACCTGCGCTAATAATGACAACTGAATTCTGACCCTTTTTTAGATTTGCTTTTTTTAGAGCACTGTATGCTGTTAAGCCTCTGCAAGCATAACTCCCTGCAATTTCATCAGGAGCATTACCTGCATCAAATAAATATTTTGAATCAGGAATTAAAACATATTCCGCATAACCACCATTAACATTTACNCCTATATTTTTAGTTTTCAATGGAGAGCAATAATGTTCTCTATCATTAGTACAATCTTCACANTCACCACACCCAACCCAAGGATATGCAACATATTTTTTGCCAATTTCAATATTCTTTACTTCTTCTCCTAATTCTACAACTTCACCATAAACTTCATGACCCATTGCAAGAGCATCTGTCATCAATGGAACTGGAAGTTTTGCTTCGCCACCCAAGCTAAAGAAGCCTTCATGAATATGAACATCTGAATGACAAACGCCACAAGCGACTGTTTTAATAAGAATTTCTTTACCAGACGGTTTTGGCTTCTCAATTTCAAACTCTTTTATTGGCTTGCCGTTTTCTGTAAATTGAAATGCTTTCATACCTAACCTTTTGTAATTTTAAATTATAAATTATATTATTCTCATTATGACCTATTTTATAAAATTCTTTATTACATTGCCTTTTATGCTTTTATGTTTTAATCATGAGCTAAGAGCAGAACCATTTAAATCCACTTATCAACCTTTACCTTCAATAAATGTACTTATTAAAAATGCAAATATTTATGACGGAGAAGGTAATGAGCTTCAANAAACNGANNTGTTAATACAAAATAGAAAAATTGTTGCTATTGGTAAAGACTTGCCTGTATCTGATAATTTTCAGGTAATTGATGCTTCCGGTAAATGGGTAACTCCAGGCATTATAGATATTCATTCTCATATGGGTGTTTATTCTGCGCCAGGAGTTTCCACAAGTTCGGATGGAAATGAAGCTACCAGCCCAGTTACCGCTGATGTATGGGCTGAACATTCTATGTGGGTTCAAGATCCTCAGTATGCTCTTGCCCTAAGTGGCGGTGTTACTGCTTTCCATGTCCTGCCAGGTTCTGCAAACTTAATTGGTGGTAGAGGAGTAACAGTTAAAAATCTACAAAGAAATACTATAAATTCTATGAAGTTTCCAAACGCACCTCATTCTTTAAAGATGGCATGTGGTGAAAATCCTAAAAGGGTTTATGGAAATAGACAACAAGCCCCATCAACTAGAATGGGTAATATCGCAGGTTATAGAAAAGCTTGGATAGAAGCTGAGGCATATCTTAACCGTTTAAATGAATATGAATCAAAATCAACTGAAGCAAAAGAAATGGGTTATAAGCCTACTAGAGATTTAGAACTAGATACATTAGCTGGAGTACTAAGAGGTGAAATATTGGTTCATAATCATTGTTATAGAGCTGATGAAATGGCAATGATGATAGATGTTGCTAAAGAGTTTAATTACAAGATCACTGCTTTTCACCATGGCGTCGAAGCATACAAGATTGCAGATTTATTAGCCGAGAATAATATCTGCGGAGCATTATGGGCAGATTGGTGGGGATTCAAGCATGAAGCATATGACATGGTGCAAGCGAATATTGCAATCGTAGATCAAGCAAGAGACGGAACTGGATGCGCCATCGTTCATTCCGATGATGCAATAGGCATTCAACATCTAAATCAAGAGGCTTCGAAAGCATTATCTGCAGGACTGAGAGCAGGTTTTGATATTACTAAAGCGCGAGCAATGAACTGGATAACAAGTAATCCTGCTAAGGCAGCTGGTATTTATGATCAAACAGGTTCTTTAAAAGTAGGCAAAAATGCTGATGTGGTTATATGGTCAAAAAATCCATTTAGTGTATATGCATTAGCTGAAANAGTTTTTATAGATGGTGCGCTAGCCTACGATAGGGCCACTAATTTTTTCCCATCTAGTGACTTTGATGTTGGCATAATAAGCCCAACTAAAAACAGGACTGCGGAGTAGATATGAATAATAAAAGAATTCACCTATCTTTAATGTGTATTTTTGGCTATGTATTAATTGCCTTTGCTGCTAATACCNTNGCAGACANCATCTTGATTAAGAACGCAACCATATATGATGGTAANAAAAATGAACCCTATCAAGGAAATNTTCTTATAGATGGGAAAGTAATCAAAAGAGTCTCCCCTAATGATATGCAAGGTGATTTTATTATTGATGCTTCTGGAATGATAGTTACACCTGGATTAATAGCTACAGATACTAATATAGGGATAGTAGAAATTGGAGCCTTGAGTGTGACAAGGGATGACTCATCAGAAATCTATAAAATTGGATTTAGTATTTATAATGCTTTTAATCCAAACTCAACTCTAATCCCCTGGAATAGATCTAATGGTATTACTTCTGCTTTAACTATTCCTCAAAACACTTCGAGCCCAATTGGTGGATTAGGATCATTCTTTGTTTTAGATGGAAAGCTAGATATTACTGGAGCAAAAGATATAGTAATGACAGGAAGTGTTGGAGGTAGTAGTAACCATTCAAGGTCAGAAACGTATGCGGTTATAGATGATTTATTGTCTTTTGCAAAATCAATAAATCAAAAAAGTTTAGATACAGACAAGAATATTTCTGAGCTGATAGGTGATTCTCCAATTGCTGAATTTATGGAACTCCATCCAAGAGATATAAGAGCTTTATTTGAATTAATTAACAATGACATGCCTCTAGTAATGAAAGCTCATCGCGCATCAGACATACTTAAGCTTGTTGAATTGAAAAGAAAATATAATTTAAATTTAATAATTATGGGAGCGCAAGAGGCTCATATGGTTGGAGATATCATTGCTTTAAATGATATTCCCTTGATCATTAATCCTATAAATAATATACCTGGTTCTTTTGACGAGCTTGCTTCTAATATAAAAATGGCAAGCAGGCTTGAGAAATATGGAATCGATTTAATGTTCACTGCTCCAAGAAGTCATAATTATCATTTGATAAGACAGGGTGCTGGAGTAGCAGTTGCTCATGGAATGTCTTATGCGACTGCAATTAAGGGACTTACATCGACTCCAGCTAAAGTTTTTAATCTTGAAAAAAGAGGCGAAATTAAACCTGGAAATTACGCAGATATAATTATTTGGGACGCTGATCCTTTAGAACCATCATCTATGCCAGAATATGTTTTTATAAACGGTGAAAACGTTGATCTAACAACCAGATCATCAAGATTGCGTGATAGATATACATCCGATCCAGAAAAACCAAATACATATAGAGATTAATTATCTTTATTTTTGACGACCCAATATAAAAGGGCAATAAAAATTAGGTTACCAATTACATAGACTGAAAGGTACATTTTATATGGATATAATTATTAAAGAAATCACTAGCGCCGTATAAAGAGCAACATAGATATATTGTGCAACCTTAAAATCTTTTCTTAAGGTTTTATTTTTTTCATTTTCTGAATTATTATCTAACTTCATAACCCATCCTATAAAAAAAAGTTGTCATTAACAATTACCCATTTATTTTTTCTTCAATTATAAAAATTGGCAATCCTAATCTGATAAGCTCATCCTCTTTATCCATGAATACTTTTTTATATTTATAAAAGGGAAGTCTAGGAAATAGGTGATGCATTCCATGGTAATTTTGATAAGACCAGATCCATGTCATGGGATAATCCAACCATTTTTTTGTTCTTATAACATTTGTATCACCAAATTTTTCAGAGCTTTGATGAGGCATATGAACTAAATAATCAAAAAATATACCTAAAAGCATCACGGCAAATAACAAAGGGATAACATAGCTTAATATAAAGTGATACCAAGGGACTGAGAATACATTGGTAAAAATAATTAATAAAATTACTGGAATCAGGGATTCTATTGTCCCAATTTTCATTTTTATTTTTGCAATCTTATCATTTTTAAGTTTTTCATTTTTTATATAAAAATAATCTTTTATTAATAAAATAAAAAAGCCTCTTGCCATGATTGAAAGCCAATTCGAACCTTTTATTATGTAATCAGGATCCAAATCTTTGTCATTAGCATGCTTGTGATGCTCTAAATGACTCCAAGTATGCTGTGTATAGCTATGCAGATAGAAAAGTGCACTTAAAAAGCCGAAAAGCGGATTAAGAAACCTATATTTCTGATTTGCACCAGATATATTCTGATGACTGGCTTCATGTAAAGGTGTGTACATTACATACATAAAATAACTGGTAATTATTAGATGTGGTAATAAATGAATTTGTTCTTTTGCATATAAAACTTGCAGTGTAATTATCACAGCTGCTGCAACAAAAAACGTTATTATTGTTGGCCATGCAACACCTGAAATATTTGATTTAACAGTATTAAGAAGACTTTGATAGTCTTCATTATTTGCATAACTCATATGAGATATATTATAACAAATGGAGCCACCTGTCAGATTCGAACTGACGACCTGATGATTACAAATCAACTGCTCTAGCCAACTGAGCTAAGGTGGCGAAGGGTAGTATTATATACAAATTAATGATGTGAGAAAGGGTAAAGTGTTTTAATAATATAAAATTATTTATGTTGTAATATTAAGCATACTTTGATACTTTTGAAATATTCATACTTAATAGGAGTTCATATGAAAAAAATAATAATGAGTTCATTTCTAATAGCCTCTCTTGGTTTATTAGCAGACGATCATTTACCAGCCGGGTATTCAAAATATCAATCAAACTTTTTATTTAGTTGTTCTAGACCAGCTAAATGCTTGGAAGCATTTAATAAATATATGAATGCTCCAGAAATAAAAAGTCAAAAATTTGAAGCTGATATTTATGCAGTTCTTCATAACGGTTGGGATGAAGCGACTCATGGAGTAAGTTTTTATTATAAAAGTGCTGATGAGTATGCTAAAGGCAATCAACTATTTGTTACATCAGAGGCTGGAAGGAAATTTAGAAAGAGAATGCTGGAGCTTGATATTAAAGCCACAGCACAAAACCTTACAGTTCATTCCGTAGGCGTCACTAATAGAGGTACAGCAGCAGACAATGTCGTAAGTTTAAGATGGAGTCTTGAAGTTTCAGATACTGCTAAGTTCGTTCCTCTTTGGATGGACTTTTCTAAAAGTATTGAGAAATATGAATGGTCAGCAAATGCATACGGTCTTCAGTCTCATTATTTAGGCAGTAATGGAAGGATAACCCATGAAATATGGACAGCATTTTCAAGCTCACAAGATGCTTTAGCATTCTTAGATGGAATGTATAATTCAAAAGAATTCGCAGACTATTCTCCTAAAGCTGATGAATATAGTGATTTTATAAGATCTTATATGGAAGTTAGCTTGAGTCAGTTTAATCCTGATTAACACCATTTTATTAATAAAAAGGGAGTTATAAAGCTCCCTTTTTTGTATCTTAAGTGAAGTTAAAATAAATATTATTTCTTATTTGGAAAAGCACAACCAGTTCCACCACCCCCACAGTAACCATTAGGATTTTTTGCTAGATACTGTTGGTGGTATTCTTCTGCTAAATAGTAATTCTTAACTTTATCAATTTCAGTTGTAATACTTTGAAAATTATTTTGTTCCAACTCAACCTGATAAGTGGCTTTTGTTTCCTTTGCAATTTTAATATCAGAATCTTCTGAAGCATAAATTACAGATCTGTATTGAGTTCCTAAATCATTCCCTTGTCTCATACCCTGAGTAGGGTCATGGCATTCCCAAAAAATTTTTAAGACTGATTTCAAATCAATAATCTCAGGATCATAAATAACTTTCACCACTTCAACGTGATTGGTATTTTTATAACAAACATCTTCATAGGTTGGATTTTCTGTATTTCCTCCAGAATAACCAACTGAAGTTAAAAAAATACCTTCTAAATCCCAGAATTTTTTTTCAACTCCCCAGAAACAACCTGCCCCCAAAATTATTTCTTTAAATTCCTTTGGATATTTTGTTTCAAGAGATATTTTTTTTAAATAATGAATCATATTAATATATTCCCTTTACATTTATTTGACCACTTTTGAAAATTTCAAGACCATTGTCAGTTTCAATTATTGCATTTCCATCTTTATCTATATCTTTAAAGATAACATTCTGTGTTATCTTATCCTTTCCATGTATTTCTATTGTTTTGTTCATGTGAACACAACTATCCCTCCATTTATCGGCCCAATTCATTGGCTTTTCAATAGATATCTTAATAATTTCATTCGTGATTTCACTAATAAATTCATTTCTTTGATTTTGAAAGCCATATTTAGATAAATCACCCCACCAACTTTCCTTTTCATTAAGCTTAATATTAATTCCAATACCTATCATTGTTTTAACTTTTGAACCAAAAAGTTCTTTTTCAACAAGAATGCCACCAATTTTTTTGTTTTTAAACAAAATATCATTTGGCCATTTTAATTTAATATTCAATGAATTATTCATTTTTACAATTACATCCTTACAAATTAAACCTGTAAGCAAACTAATAGGTGCAAAAGATAGATCATTCTTAGTACAAATTGTCATGTAAATATTACCTAAAGCTGGGCTTGACCATTTTTTGCCACGCCTTCCTCTGCCTTTTGTTTGTTTTTCTGCAACAATTAAATGGAAATCATTTTTAAGATTTATTCTCTTTGCTTCATCATTTGTTGAGTCAATTTCGTTAAAAATATTGATATCTACTATATTCTTCGATATTTTTTTGGCGATCTCCTCTTTATTTAATGGTTTCAATTATAAGAAATTAGTTGACTTAAAGTCATTCTAGAACAAAAATAGCTACCTTTAAATGGAGAGGTGGGTGAGTGGTTAATTCCAGCAGACTGTAAATCTGCCGCTTCGGCTAC
>NHJX01000023.1 GCA_002169105.1 Gammaproteobacteria bacterium TMED226
AATAGCTTATCTTAGAGTTATTTTTAATAATAATGATAATCCTTCTTTTGAAAGATCAGTTTCCAATCCCACAAGAGGTGTTGGAGAGAAGACTCTTGCAAAGATAAGACATTGCGCAAAACAATATAATATTTCATATATAAAAGCTTCAGCTAAGTTAATTGATGAAGGTTCAATCTCAGGAAGAGGCGGTGCTGGACTAAAAGATTATTTAGAGTTCATAGCAGGTTGTAAATCTTTTATAGAAGAAAACTTATTATCAGAGCTTATGGAGTTGATTATTAAGGAATCTGGTCTATATGCTTATCATGCCAAGGAGCCTGGAGAAAAAGGAAAGACAAGAACAGAAAACTTAGAAGAATTAATCACAGCTACTAAAAACTTTGAACAGAGCATTACAGAAGAGAGGTCAAATATTGAGATCTCTGAGAGTTACTTAGATATCATATCTTTAGATAGTGGAGACAGACAGGCATCAGAGNATGANGATGCTGCTCAATTAATGACAATGCATTCAGCGAAAGGATTGGAATTTAAGTTAGTGCTTCTAACNGGTTTAGAGGAAAGTTTATTTCCTCATGGTAGGTCTATGGAAAGCACATCTCAATTAGAAGAGGAAAGACGGTTATGTTATGTTGCAATAACAAGGGCCATGGAAAAGCTATATATAACTCATACTGAATCAAGAAGGTTNTATGGAACAGACACTATTAATCCACCATCAAGATTTTTAAAAGAAATTCCAAAAGATCTGATTGATGAAATAAGACCTAGAGCGCAAACCAATATTCCTTATAATAGAAGAGATTTCAAAGAAACAAAAATGGAATTCGAGGAGGAAATAGGNATTGCTCTTGGCCAAAANGTACANCANAANAANTTTGGTGAAGGTATTGTTNTAAATTATGAGGGGTCTGGTGATTCAGCTAGGGTTCAAGTAAATTTTGATGATTCTGGAACTAAATGGTTGGTAATGGCATACGCNAATCTTGAAAAATTATAATGAAGAATCTTATTTATATACCCTTGTTAATACTTATCATCAGTTGTTCAAATGATATCGAAAACAATAATACTGAAACAATCGATAAAAACAAAACATACAATTGGCGATTAGTTACATCTTGGCCAAAAAATTATCCTGGTTTAGGAATGGCGCCAGAAAANATTGCAGAGCTAGTAGAAGAGATGAGCGATGGTCAGATGAAAATTACTGTTTACGGCGCTGAAGAACAAGTTCCTGCATTNGGNGTATTTGATGCAGTTTCTACTGGNTCACATCAGATGGGTCATAGCGGAGGTTACTTCTGGAAAGGAAAGGTTCCAGCAGCACAATTTTTTACAAGCGTTCCGTTTGGATTAACAGCAGATGAAATAAATGCCTGGGTAAATAAAGGAGGAGGGTTAGAGCTCTGGAGAGAAATATATGCCCCATTTAANATTTACCCAATTCCTGCAGGAAATACTGGAACTCAAATGTTTGGTTGGTTCAAAAAAGAAATTAATTCCCTTGAAGACATCAAAGGTCTCAAAATGCGTATTCCTGGAATTGGAGGAGAAGTTCTTAAAGAAGCAGGAGGTATTCCTGTAACACTTCCAGGCGGAGAACTTTTTACGGCGCTCCAAACTGGAGTGATTGATGCTACTGAATGGGTTGGGCCATACAACGATCTTACTTTTGGATTCCATCAAGCAGCAAAATATTACTATTATCCTGGATGGCATGAACCTGGACCTATGCTTGAATTATTAATTAATATAGATGCCTGGAATTCTTTACCCAAACATTTACAAGTTATTATTGAAACNGCTTCAAAAGCAGTTAACCAGGATATGCTAGATGAATATCTTGCAAAGAATAATCAAGCCTTAACAGAACTTGTTGAGGTACACGGGGTTGAGCTTAGAAAATTGCCCGATGATGTAATTGAAGAATTTAGAACAATATCAAATAAAATTCTTGATGACTTAGCTAAAGAAGATGAAACAATTGCAAAGGTGTATGACTCGTATATAGATTTTAAAAATAATGTTTCCGCTTATCATGAAATTTCTGAAGATGCATTTGTTGAGTCAAGAAATAAGTAGTGCTTGAAGATTTAACATTCAAATCTCTTGGCATTGTAAACTACCACGAGACGCTAGACTTAATGAAAGCTCATATCAAAGAAGAAGATTTTAGAAATGAAATTTGGTTACTTGAGCACCCACCAATATTTACCCTCGGTACAGCAGCTGACAAAAACCANGTGTTAAATCCAAAGGATATTCCTGTTGTTCAGTCAGATAGAGGNGGAGAGGTTACTTATCATGGCCCTGGTCAATTAGTTGTTTATTTCTTACTTGATATAAAAAAATTATCTTTTGGACCAAAGAAGTTAGTTTCTACTATTCAGAATTTTGTGAAAGATTTACTTGACCAAATTTCAATAGACTGCAATTTTGTTGAAGGTGCACCTGGAGTTTATGTAGATAAAAAGAAAATTGCTTCAATAGGATTAAGAATTTCTAAAGGTAAGTCATATCACGGCATCAGTCTTAATTTTGATATGGATTTATCACCCTTTAAACAAATAAATCCTTGCGGTTATGAAGGCTTAGAGGTTACGCAGATAAAAGATTTGAATAAGGATATTTCTAAACTACAATTAGAGAAATTAGTAATAAATACATTAAGAAAAATATTTTAATTATGGAATTAATANCAACAACAAAAGTTACCAACAGAGATGGNATTAAAGCTATTAAAAATGGACAAAAGCTNAATAAATATGCAGATATTCCAACACCTAAAAAACCAAGCTGGCTTAGAGTAAAAGCAGAATTTAATCCAAATTTTCATAAAGTAAAAGAACAAGTTCAAAGCAAGCAGCTCTATACGGTTTGTGAAGAAGCTCATTGTCCAAATATCAGCGAATGCTGGTCAGCTGGTACAGCAACTTTTATGTTGATGGGCTCNGTATGCACAAGAGCATGCAAGTTTTGTTCAGTTGATACCGGAAACCCTANTGGATGGCTTGATAAAGANGAGCCGATCAATACTGCCAAAGCTGTTGAGATNATGAAGCTCAAATATGTTGTCCTTACGTCAGTCAATAGAGATGATCTTCCTGATGGCGGCGCTCAACATTTTGCTAATACCGTAAAACTAATCAAAAAATTAAATCCAAATACNGCTGTCGAAGCATTAACACCAGATTTTAAGGGNCTGTCATCATCCATAAATACGTTGGTTAATTGTGGCTTAGAGGTGTTTGCTCAAAATATTGAGACAGTTGAAAGGCTTACTCATCAAGTGAGAGATATTAGAGCAGGCTATCAGCAAACNNTAGATGTGCTTGCGGAATCAAAGCGCATTAATCCAAAAGTACTTACTAAAACTAGTATTATCCTTGGTCTTGGAGAAACTGATTNNGAAATAGAANAAACTATGGNTGATCTNATTGNNAATAAAGTTGANATNTTAACNATTGGNCAATANTTAAGACCNACNATNAACCANCATCCAATTGAAAGATGGGTNACACCTGAAGAATTTGTGCGTTATAGAGAGATAGGTCTAAAAAAGGGATTTCTTGAAGTAATGTCAGGACCTATGGTTCGTTCAAGCTACAGAGCGGAAAGAGCTTTAGAAAAAAATAATGCTGGTATTTAAAAACCTATAAAAAATAAGCGTTTTTATTCTTTTTGCAATTATTTCCTTGCTTGTTATGATATGTTTTTTAAATAGACACATGGGTTCATATGGGTTTTGTCGATGCCACAAAAAACTATTTTATTAGATGGATTGATTTTCAAGGGAGGAGCTCTAGATCAGAATACTGGTGGGCACTGTTATCAGTTCTCCTAATTTCAATTGCTATTATTCCTTTTTTTGGAGGCGTTTTTGGCGGGATTGTTGGTTTATCTGATCTAGAAATTGATAATGTAATAAGTATAGTTATGTTACCTTGGCAAATTTTTAGTTTTGTTGCTTCGCTTTCTCTAGTTATAAGAAGGCTGCATGATACTGAGCGAAGTGGTTGGTGGTATTTACTAGTCTTCACAATTATTGGAACGATTCCTTTATTGATTTGGATTTGTACCAAAGGAACAGATGGCGATAATATGTTTGGAAGCGACCCATTATTAAGTTAAGTAAATAGCCCATGACAAATTCAGTGAAAAATATAGACATGATAGGTTCAGTCAAACTATTCTTTATAAATTATTTAAATTTTTCTGGCAGAGCTAGCAGAGGCGAGTTTTGGTGGGCTTATCTAGCTTATGTTATTGCATCTTTTGCTTGCAGTATTTTTGATATTTTTATTGGCGGTATTTTTTATGCATTATTTGATAATGAGGTTTTATTAAATACAGGATTTTTTATTAATATTCTTATGGTAGCAACTTCTCTTGGGTGGATCTCTCTAACCTCAAGAAGATTGCAGGATAAAGGATATTCAGGATGGTGGCAGATGTTATATCTAACGATCATACCTACAATTATTTTTTGGGTTATATTCGTTATGTATGAAAATCCAATCATTCTTTCAATCGCTTCTTTATTTACTCTTGTAACATTAGCATCTTTCATACTGATCCTAGTTTGGCTTATTTTGCCACCAACAGAAGATGAGAATCAATGGGGAAGAAATCCTTTATTGGATTAATTTCTTATAAAATAAAAATAGGAAAAATTAATACTATTAAGAGCACTAATAACTGTATTAGGATAAAAGGTATTACACCACTATAAATCTCTGAGGTCTGAATACTCTCATCTGCCACTCCTCTCAAATAAAACAATGAGAATCCAAAGGGAGGCGTTAAAAATGATGTTTGAAGATTAATTGCAAAAAGTATTGCTAACCAAACTGGATCAAATCCCATCATTAAAAGTGGCGGCGCAATTAATGGCACTATTACATAACAAATTTCTATAAAGTCTAAGATGAATCCTAAAATGAAAATCACAAACAATACAAATATCAATGCTGTATAAGAACCACCAGGAATAGAACTGAATATAAGATTTATTAACTCATCTCCTCCAACCCCTCTAAAAATCAATGAAAAAATTGAAGCCCCAATCAGTATGGTAAAAATCATAGTAGATACAACAGCCGTTTTTTCAGAAGTTTCCTTTAGGAAATTGAGATTTATTTTTCCATTTACCAATGCAATTATAAGAGCGCCAAAAGCTCCAATTGCTGATGCTTCTGTTGGTGTTGCAATGCCAGCAAATATAGATCCAAGCACAAGAAGAATAAGAAATACTGGAAGCGCAAGAGTTTTGAAGAGTTCTATTCTTTGAATTGGAGGTTCATCTGAGTAATCCTTTATATCTTGATTATTTTTATTTTTATAAATCGTATATATAAGGTACCCAAAACATATCATTATTCCAGGAACTACTGCCCCTACAAATAGGTCACCAACTGTAACTGTTTGTTGGGAATATTCGCGCATACTTATTTGCGCTGATGTATGTGCAGTAGACATAACATCACCAAGAAGTACCAATGCTATAGACGGCGGTATTATTTGTCCTAAAGTTCCAGTAGATGCAACCAAACCAGATGAAAAGCTTCTCTCATAACCTTGATTAATTAAAATCGGCAATGACATCAGGCCCATAGTTACGACAGTTGCACCAACGATACCTGTACTTGCCGCCAATAAAGCACCAACGATAATGATAGATATAGATAAGCCACCTTTTGTATTTCTAAAAGCAGCTGCCATATTTTCTAACATTTTTGCTGCTATGCCAGATTTCTCAAGAACTGCTCCCATAAAAATAAACAAAGGAACTGCAAGTAAGGTCATGTTATTCATAATTCCAAAAATTCTTATAGGAATGCTTTTAAAGATTGCTGAATCAAATACTCCAAAAGGAATGCAGATTAAAGCAAAAAGTATTGATACTCCTGCCAAAGTAAAGGCGACAGGGTAACCCATTAACAATGCAAGACATATCAATATAATTAATAAAAGAGGTATTAATTCCATTTATCTTGTATGAATTGATGAATTAGAGTCATCAATATGGTTATTGGGAATAATACAATCAAAGTCTTTTGTATATAAACAAATTTAAGACCACCGGCTTCTGTTGAAGCCTCTTTAGACTCCCAGGCTGAGGTTATAAGATCAATTGAAAAATAACCAATTACAAAACATAGAGGGAGCAAGAAAAGAAAACAAAGAAAAAAATTTATCTTTTTTTTATAGCTCTCATTAGNTTCTCTATAAAAAATATCNACTCTNACNTGNTCATNTTTNNANTGNACATATCCNNCACATCCTAAAAAAACNAANNCATGNATATACATTACTAANTCCTGAANNCCTGTNAANCCAATANCAAAGAAATATCTNGCNACNATTATCACNATCATNAANANNGTCATGNTNGGAATCATCAATGATATGAATTTTCCTAAANAATTTATTGTTTTTTCCATANTTTAGNATTGAATNNGNNTTCANGTATTCGTTAGAATACANTCATGATTATAGTACTTTCTCCAGCAAAAACACTTGATTACGAGTTTGAGACTTCAGGCAACCATTCTGTTCCATCTTTTCTTGGGCAGTCCTCTAAACTTATCAAGCAACTTAAGAAAAAAGATCCAAAGGATATAGCATCCCTGATGGGACTTAGCGATAAGTTAGCAGTATTAAATTATGATAGGTATCAATCATGGACAGCATCAAAAAAAGTTTCTAATGATTCAAAACCTTCCATGCTTGTTTTTAAAGGAGATGTATATCAGGGGCTCCAAGCTGAAGATCTTTCAAAAAAAGAGATGGAGTTTGCTCAGAAACATATAAGAATCTTATCTGGCTTATATGGTATTTTAAGACCCTTAGATTTAATGAAACCATACAGGTTAGAAATGGGCACGAAGCTAAAAACTGACTATGGTAAAAACCTATATGAATTTTGGGGTGGGAAAGTTCAAAAGAATGTTTTAGATGAACTAAAGAGTCAAAAGTCTGACCTTTTAATTAACCTTGCCTCAAAAGAATATTTTACAGTTTTAGGCAAATTGCCCGAAGATATTAATGTTGTTTCTCCAGCATTTAAAGATTACAAAAACGGGAAATATAAAATTATTAGTTTTTATGCAAAAAAAGCTAGAGGGTTAATGGCCAAATGGATTATTCAGAACAAAGTTAAAGATTTTGAAGATTTAATTAATTTTAATTCAGAGGGATATAAATATTCAAAATCTGAATCTACTGCCGCTACCCCAGTTTTTTTAAGAAAAGCTTAAGATTCTGATTCGTTAAATTTTTTAACGTCAACAAGCTTATTAAATGACGCATCTCTCTTTTCTACATTAGCAGTCATTGCCTCAGCCATATCTTTTTGACTTAACATAGCACCACTCCATAAAGCATTATATTCTAAGCCTTCACTGACANTATGATCTCTTGAATAGTTCATCACTGCTTTTAACCCATATATTGCAACAGGAGACTTTGAAGCTATTTCCCTAGCTAGTTCATTTGCAGCTTCAAGCAATTTTTCATGAGATTCATAAGTATTGCTGACTAAACCATTTTCTTTTGCTTCGTCTGCATACATTCTTCTTCCTGTATATGCCATCTCACGCATTTTGGAGTCTGGAATAATTTTTGGTAGTCTTTGAAGAGTACCAACGTCAGCTGCCATACCAATATTAATCTCTTGAATACAAAAGAACGCATCTTGTGAAGCCAATCTAATATCACATGCCGTAACAAGATCTACAGCGCCTCCAATACAACCACCATGAATTGCTGCAATAACTGGAACTCTTATTTTTTCAAGGGTACTTATATATTCTTGNAGCTCTTTAGCAACTCTATATACGGCTTCACCAATTCGAGCATGATCAGGTTTTTTATCATCAGGAATATTATCAACACCATTTGAAAAGGCATTTAAATCCATACCTGCACAGAAATGCTTACCAGTAGACGACATAACAACAACCCTGACATCAGAGTCTTTATTTATTTCTTCTAATACATCACCAAGCTCAACCCAAAAATCTCTAGACATAGTATTAAGCTCATCCGGTCTAGACAAAACAAGATTCGCTATATGATCTGCAACATTAACTTTAAAACAGGTGTATTTTTTTGTATTCATGACTTATTTGCTATTTCAATAGACTCATTTACGATTGCTCGTATCTTTTCAACGTGCTCGAATGTCTTATGATGTGACAAGACCACTTTTCTATCTTCACTTAAAAGAACTAACATTTTTTTCAGTTGTTCTAAATTCTCTAATATTTTATTATNCATAAATATAATTTTGTAACTAAATTGTAATCAATAAGCATTATAATGCTCTTGCACTATGAAATCACTAAGACATATTTTTTTAATTTTAATTATCTCAATAAGTAATAATATTAATGGTTCAGAAGATGATAAATCTTTTCAAGAACAATCAATGCTTGCTGTTTTATATTCACAAACATCTGCAGAGTTTTCAGCTAATAATATCCAGACTTATAACAATGCAAGATTAGCTCTTGATTCAGCCTTGCTTGATAAGTCCTGGTCTGCAGCATTAGAGCAAAAAGACAACTATAAAAATAAAATGCCAGCAATAATCTTAGATGTAGATGAAACTGTTCTTGATAACTCAGCCTTTCAAGCAAGAACAATCTTAGAAGGCATCTCTTATCCAAACGGTTGGGTTGAGTTTGTAAATGAAGAAAATTCTGAGCTTGTTTCAGGTGTTAAAGAATTTTTGCTATATGCCAAAGATAAAGGGGTTAAAGTTTTCTATGTAACAAATAGAATTCATATTTTAGAAGAAGCAACTAAAAATAATCTTAAAGCACTTGGACTTCCATTTGATGAAGATATTGATGTCCTATTAATGCGTGATGAGAATGGTTGGACTAGAGATAAAACCTCAAGAAGAAATCTTGTAGCAAAAGATTATAGAATTCTTCTTTTGGTAGGTGATCAGCTAACAGATTTTATTAGCTCTGAAGAATCTTATGTCCTCCATTCCGAAAGAAAAAAGCTTGCTGATAAGTACTCAAGTTTTTGGGGAACAAAATGGTTTGTAATAACCAATCCAATGTATGGAAGATGGGAATATTCAATTTATGATAACAAAACTCCAGAATCTGAAGCTAAAGCTGAAGAAATAAGGAAAGATTCTCTTCGCCCATAACTTAATGAAACGATTATCCTGTTTATATATTTGTTTTTTCATTCTGGTCTCATGCTCAAATGAGAAGACTGAAACAGTTCAGATTGGTAATAAAAAGACCGAAATACTAGAAATAAAATCTTTTGATGATTCAGAGATACCTAAAAATATAATTTTAGTTGTCGGTGATGGAACAGGTTTAAATCAAATTATGATATCAAGGATTGCAGAAGGCGGCCTTGACTATAAGTTGGCAATTGATCAATTGCCACATCAGGGATTAGTTTTAACACATGCTAATGAAAATATCATTACTGATTCTGCAGCTGCTGCAACTGCATGGGCAACGGGATTTAAAACAAAGAATAGGTACTTATCACTTACTCCTGAGAATAAAATCTTAAAAACAATACCAGAAATGCTATCTAAAAAAGGCTATTCATCTGGTCTTGTTGCTACCTCTTCTATAACACATGCTACGCCAGCAGCATTTTATGCACATATTGATTCAAGATATAAAGAAGTTGAAATTGCATCTCAATTACTTAATTCTCCAATTGATGTCGCTTTGGGAGGAGGGCAAGAATTCTTTGAAATAGGGAAGGTAACAGAATCTTATAATCTTCTAACTGAAAAAAGTTCTTTAAATGATGATTTTAGTAATTCAAATAAAATTTTAGGATTATTTGATAAAGACGGTATCGTAAGATCGTCTGAGAAACCTTCGCAAAGAGACATGACTAACTTTGCATTAACACGCCTTTTAAATAATACGGTTCAATGTGAGGGGTTTTTCTTAATGACCGAGGGAAGCCAGATCGATTGGGCTGCTCATGACAATAATGTCACAATGATGATAGAAGAATTCAAAGATTTTGATTTAACAATTAAAGACTTAGTTAATTTTACTTCTGAGAATGAGCAAACTTTGTTAATAATAACAGCTGACCATGAGACAGGTGGATTACAGATTCTTAAACAACAAGACGACTCAGTTATTATACAGTGGGGAACGGGTAGGCATACTGCAATTCCTGTAGGAGTTTATGCTTATGGACCTGGAGCTCATTTATTTAATGGCGTCATGGATAATACAGAAATACATTATAAAATACTTGAAGCAATCAATTTTACAAACCTAGAAGAATCAACTTGTGATCTAAAATAATGAAAATAGATCAATCGTTTATTAAAAAACATTTACCTGCATTAAAAGAGTGTGTAAATAATGCGTCTAGGGAAATTATAAATATTTATAGTTCAAATAATTTTGGCGAAATAAGTAAATCAGATGGCTCACCCCTGACTATTGCAGATCAAAAAGCGAATGAAGTTATTATGTGCAACTTGAAAGATATATCTCCAGATATCCCAATAGTTTCTGAAGAAACCTTTGATAAAGCCTCTCTTAATGAAATTAAAAGTCTATATTGGTTAGTTGATCCCCTCGATGGAACAAGAGAATTTATTAATAAAACTGATGAATTCACTGTAAATATTGCATTGATATATGATAAAAAAGCAGTATTTGGAATTGTAGCTTCCCCAGTTAAAGAAAAAATATGGCATGGTTCCATCTTTGACGATAACCAAAGGGAAGAATCATCACCGGATTGCCTGAGGTTGGTTATGAGTAAAAGTCATAAAAGCATAAATGACGAAGCATTTCTAGAGTTTCTAGATGATAGAAATGTTAAATATCAAATTATTGAGAAGGGAAGCTCGCTTAAACTGTGTGGACTTGCAGATAATGATGCAGACATTTACCCAAGATTTGGACCTACCTCTGAGTGGGATATAGCTGCAGCTCACGCAGTTCTTGCTAGTTATGGAGGAAGCGTCATTAGCATTCCAGATGAGACGGAGTTAAGTTATTCAAAAAAGTCCTCAATACTTAATTCTTACTTTATTGCATTTAGAAATAATGAAATAAAAAGTGAATATTTGCCATTATTAAGAGATTTTTTTAAAAAATTGGTATAATTTCTATAATACATAATTAATTAGTATAATTAATTATAAATTTTTAATATAAAATGGGTACACAACTTCAACCAACACAGCTTAATACTCCAGGAAAGGATATAGAATCATACCTTTCTTCAGTCCATGCAATACCGATTCTTACAAAAGAACAAGAGCAAGAGCTTGCTCTCAAGCTTTATGAAGAAGATGACTTAGACGCAGCAAGACAATTAGTTATTCACCATTTGAGATTTGTTGTACATATATCTAGATCTTATCAAGGCTATGGGTTGCCTTTAGGTGACATTATTCAAGAGGGCAATGTTGGGTTAATGAAGGCAGTGGATAAATATGATCCACATAGAGGGGTAAAGTTAGTTTCATTTGCAGTCCATTGGATTAAAGCAGAGATTCATGAATATATTCTTAGAAACTGGAGACAGGTAAAAATAGCTACAACAAAAGCACAAAGGAAGTTATTTTTTAACTTAAGAAGTAAAAAGAAATCCTTAGATTGGCTTACAAAAGAGGAAGCTGAGAAAATTGCATCCGATCTAAATGTTGAAGTAAAAGATGTTTTGCATATGGAGAATAGACTTTCTTCAAATGATTCTTCATTCGATTCGCCCGTTTCAACTGGAGATGATGGTGAAACAATGTCGCCATCACAATACTTAGAAGATAAAAGATATGATCCAGAGGTCATTGTTGCGAAAGAACAAGCTGAGCAATTAAATAGCAATGATTTAATTAATGCTTTGAAAATATTGGATGATAGAAGTAAGGATATTCTTCAAAGACGATACTTAGCTGATAAGAAAGCAACTCTCCATGATCTTGCAGTTGAATATAGTGTTTCTGCAGAAAGGATTAGACAGATTGAAAATAGTGCTCTAAAAAAACTAAAATCTGTAATGGTAGATTTCGCTTAAAACTTTTTGCTATAGATGCGCCTAAAATTTTTACCTTCTTTTGCTAAGAGAAGGGGTCGCATTACAAAGAGCCAAGAAGAAAATTTAAAACTTTTACCAAATTTTTCAATAAAGACTCTTGTTGATATCCAGAAAGCAGCATTGGATTTTAAATATTGTTGTTTAGAAGTTGGTTTTGGTAATGCTGATAGTATTGGTCACGATGCTCTCAATAATCCTGAGATTTTATTTGTTGGATCAGAGGTATATATGTCTGGGATTGGCTCTCTTTTGAGGATCATTAAAGATAATAATATAAATAATGTGAAAATTTTCTCAGATGATATTAGGCTTTTGCTTGATACCAAAAATCCTATAGAGACTTTTGATGCAATTAAAATTATTTGTCCCGATCCATGGCCCAAAGAAAGGCATCATAAGAGAAGATTAATTAATAACAGCTTCTTAGAATTACTTCATCGCTCAATGAAACAAAAAGCAAATTTATATATTTCCACTGATTGGGAAAACTATGCTGATAGTATTAATGAGACTCTTCATAAAAGTAGTCTTTTTGATGAATCTAAGAGTATTTTTTTAGAAAAGAAGGGCTTAACAAAGTTTGAAGAAAGAGGTCAGAATGAGGGTAGGGATATATTTAAATTTAATTTTCAAAAAGGGAATCATCCTTCATAGATTTTCATAAATTTTTCGCACGCAATCCCTCTATGACTAATCTTATTTTTGATCTCTGAATCTATAGAAGCCATCGAAGAATCATGATTTAAAGGATAAAAGATCTTGTCATATCCAAACCCTCCATTGCCAGAAGAATTTATTGACACCTTGCCATGAACCTCTCCTTGAGTGATTATTGGCATTGGGTCATCACAACCTCTTAAACCAACTAGAACGCAAACATAGTAAGCATCTAAACTTTCTACATTGAGCTCATTAAGCTTTTTCACTATTTTCTCTCTATTCTTTTTGTCACTAGAATCATCTCCAGCATAACGAGCAGAATAAATACCAGGTTCAAAATTTAGCGCAGGCACAACAAGACCAGAATCATCAGCGATAGTATATTTATTTGATTTTTTTGCTCCGTGTTTAGCTTTAATAAGAGCATTTTCAAGAAAAGAATCACCATCTTCTATAGGATCATTGATCTTAAGATCAGTTAGAGAAAATAATTTATGATCTTTAAATAACTTCTTGAATTCTTCTACCTTTCCAGCATTAGAAGTTGCTATTAAAATTTCTTTACTGTTTTTCAAGTAAGTAAACTCCTTCAATTGCAAATAAATTAGGAATTAAAGAAGCTAACTTGCCATTACCACCTTTTGAATCTAAGAAAACAGAATCTTTGATCTTTATACCCTCTTTCATACAAAGTTCTTCAAAATCTTTTATCGTGCATAAATGAATATTATCTGTCTCATACCAACTTGATGGGAGCTCTGGTGTTACTGGCATTTTGCCAGATGCCAGATTTATTCTACATTTCCAATATCCAAGATTTGGAAGTGTTACCACACATCTATTAGAAAGCTTAAGCATTCTATTCAGTGCTAGACTTGGTTCTTTTAAACATTGAATAGATCTAGCCATTATAGATATATCAAAATTTGAAGACTCAAACCCGTTAATACCTTTATCAATATCTTGTTTTATAACAGGAACTCCTTTTGAAATACATACCTCGATTTTATGATCATTTATTTCAACTCCATATCCTAAGATATTCTTCGAATCCATCAATTCCTTTAGCAAAGATCCATCCCCACAACCAAAGTCTATAACCTTGCCCTCCGCAGGCACCCATTTATTTATTATTTTTGAAAGTTCTTTTGCCATTATGATTGAATAAATTTCTCTATTATTTTTGCGTATTTGTCTGATGCAAATAGAAAGCTATCATGCCCATGCTCACCTTCTAAAACAACATAAGATGATTTAATATTATTATTCATAGCAGCAATTTGTATCTCTTTTCCTCTTTCTGGTGGATAAAGCCAATCTGAATAAAAGCCAATAATAAGAAATTGAGCAGTAACTTTTTTAAGAGATCTATCAAGCTTTCCTGAGACACCAGCAGCATCATATCCATCCATAGCCTTGGTCATTAGTATGTATGTATTAGCATCAAAGATTTCGGAAAATTTATCCCCTTTGTATTGTAGGTAATTTTCAACTTCAAAATCTACCTCATGATCAACTTTTGAATTATCATCTTGAAATTTTCTACCGAATCTTAAGTCCATATGTCTTTCAGATAAGTAGGTTATATGACCTAACATTCTTGCAGTCTTGATACCGTTTTTAGGGATTACATCATGCTCAATGTAATTACCATTATGAAAATTTTGATCTTTTCTTATCGATTCACGGGCTACTTCATTCATCGCAATATTTTGTGTGCTAGACCTTGCTGCAGCTGCAAAGATTCCCACCTTTTTAACCTTGTCTGGATAAGCAATTGACCATTGAAGAGCCTGCATCCCTCCCAAACTTCCTCCAACAACAAAAGACCAAAAAGGAATATCTAGTTTATCTAAAAGCATCTTTTGTGAATTAACCCAATCAGAAACACTTACTAATGGAAAGTTACCACCATAAGCCTTTTTAGTAGAAGGATTAATACTTTTAGGTCCTGATGATCCAGAACATCCACCTAAATTATTACAACAGACTACATAATATTTATTTATATCTATTGCCTTGTTGGGCCCAACGATCTCATCCCACCAACCCGTTTCTCGTTCTGAGTTTTCACCAGAAACATGATGATTTCCAGAAAAGGCATGACAAACAAGAATAGCATTAGTCTTAGACTCATTGAGCTCACCATAACTTTCTACCATTAATTCAAATGAATCTAATCTATCTCCACTATCTAAATCTAAACCCTCAGGAAAATTAATAAGCTCAGTCTTTATCTTCACAATATTGATCTTAGGATGTCAGTCAATAAATTTTCAAGCAAGTTTATCAATATAAAAATAAACAATGGAGAGAAATCTAAGCCTCCAGCAGATGGTATATATTTCCTAACAGGAGAGAGTATTTTATGTGAGATTTCTTCAACTAGTTCAAGAAAGGCATTTGATTTTTCTGGCGATATCCAACTCAAGATCACACCCCCTATGACAGCAAATAAAAATATTCTCAGCATTACCAATAGCGTCTGTATGGCTGCAACCCCAATCAAAACTATCATTTCATATTGACTCCAAAATGGTACCACCATTAAAGAAAGGAATTTAAAGATGACCGCAATAATAAATATATTAATTATTTGATTTGGCAAGAGAAAAAGAATCTTAGAGATAGGCTTATATATCTTAATTGAAATAGCAACAATTGGATTTAGATAATTAACCTTCAAAAGGTTAAAAATTAGCAAAAGAACAAAAATATAATTAAGACTATTCAATAAAATAGCAATTATTCCACTACTAGAACTCATTCGAAATCTCCTTTGATCGTTTTATTGCAGCACTTAAACCCTTTTCAAAAACTTTATTAAGATTACCAGATTTAAAAGATTTTAGTCCTGCTTCTGTTGTACCTTTCTTTGATGCTACCGACGCGATTAGATCATTTAAATTATCATCTTTACTTATGGACAATCCCACACCCCACATAAGATTAAGAATAATACTATTAACTTTCTTTTGATCCTGATCGCAAATAACCATTAATTTTTTCTCATAAGTCTTTAGTAAATAAAAGAAATAAGCTGGACCACTTCCAATCATTCCAGTAAAGGTATCCATATGCGACTCCTTTTTAAGTTCTACGACTTCTCCAATTCTTTCAAATAAATCAATAATCTCAAGATAATTATTTTTCTTAAAAGTTGCGTTATAAATTCCAGTAATACCCAAGCCAAATTCTGAAGATGTATTTGGCATCGCTCTAAGTAATTCAATATTTTTATTAATTTTTAAGTATCTTTTTGTTTTTATACCCGCTACAAAACTTATAATTTTAGGGTTTTTATAGTTATCTAATATGTCCTTATAAGCATTGATTGCATCCTTGGGTTTAACAGCTAATATAAATATATCAACATGTACTGTGCTTTCATTTTTAAAATTTTTTATTTGAAGTTTCTTTAGCTTATCTTGATTCTTTTTATTTCTATCAATATAAAAGATATTATCAGTTTCTAATGTAGAAAGCATAAAGCCCTTGGCAACTGCTTGTGCTATATTACCGCCACCATAAAAAACAATATTCATAACCTTTTACCAAAGATAGATTCACCAATTCTAACCATTGTTGATCCATGAATAATTGCATCCTCAAAATCTGAAGTAGTTCCCAATGAAATAGCATTAGCACTTGGAAAAGAGGATTGAAGTTTCTTACTAAGGTTTAAAATTAATTTCATTGTTTCTTCTTGTTCAATCTTGGTATCAGTTAGTTTTGGAAGAGCCATTATGCCTCTTAAGTTAATATTTTTCATAGATTCTACTATTTTGGCAATATCTAAAAGGTTTTCTGGGTGACAGCCACTTTTACTTAGTTCTGATGATATATTTACTTGAATACATGCTTCAATTGTCTTATTAATATGCTCACACTCTAAGTTTAATTTCTTAATTACTTTTTCTCTATCTAAGGTATGAACCCAATTTGCATTATTTGCAATAATTTTTATTTTATTTGACTGAATTGGACCAATAAAATGCCAAATAATTTTGTTTGATTTAATAATTGATGATTTTTCTTGAAGTTCTTGAGCGTAGTTTTCACCAAAACTAGAGACTCCACTTTCTAGAGCTGTTTCAATCATTTGAACACTTTTCTTTTTAGATACAGCTATCAAAGTGATTTCTTTTGGGTCCTTATTAATAGATGCACAAGCCCCACTTATTTTATTTTTAATATTTTCTATATTTTTAGTTATTTCTTTTTGCATAATGTTCTTAAACGAGGATCAAAACCAGCCTTAGTAATTTTTTCTTTAACATTATTAGCAGCCGATTTATTTTCATATGGCCCAGATATAACACTATTTAATAATTTACCTGGATTAGAGGTGCTATAGACGTCATTTATTGAAATATTCTGTATATCAGACTTGAGCATATTTTCTGCCTCCATTGCATATTTTTTATTACCATAGGCCCCAATTTGGACATAATATTGACATAAGCCGAGCGACTCATCTCCTGACTCTATCTCTATTAATATTGAATCCTCCTTAAGAGACGACGGAAAATCTATTATTACCGAGTTAGTGGTTTTTTGTGTTTTAACTGAGACAACATCTGTCTTGAAATAAAAAAAAGATATGGATGCTAATCCAGCACTAATTGCCAACATAGACATTATAGTGCTTCTTGATATCGTATTATCTGTTGATCTTCTAGATCTAAATGCCTGCTTGCTCTTATTACTTCTTTTTTTACTTATTTTTCTATTTGCAAAATCTTTCATGACATTACATTTTTTGCATAGGCGTGATACCAAGAATCTCAAGTCCATTTGAAATGGTTTGCCTAACAGCAGACAAGCAAAATATTATTGATAACATATTTTCTTCTGATTCTGAGAGCACATGATTATCATTGTAGTAGCTATGAAACAATTGAGATAAATCTCTTAGATAAAAAATAATTAAATGAGGCTGAAGAGTTAAAGCAGATTTATTGACAATATTAGGGTATTTAGCAATTTCATGAATTAGCATATCGCATTTACTATAAGTATTATCTTCAATGCGACGCATATTTGTATCTAACTCAGGATAAGTTTCCTTAAACTTTTGCTCTAGTGAAAATATTCTGGCATGTGCATATTGAATATAATAAAAAATATTTTCCTTGCTATCTGATTTAGCTATATCTAGATCAAAGTCTAAGTGTTGATCTGACTGTTTTGATAAATAATAGAATCTAGCTGCGTCCGAACCGATTTCTTTAATTAGATCCTTTAAGGTAAAAAATTCTCCAGATCTTGTGGACATCTTTACTTTCTTTCCATCTTTAAATAAATTTGCAAATTGAACAAGTTTAACAATAAGCCTTTCTTTATTTGATCCTATGGCTTCTATAGATGCCTGTATCCTTTTTATATAACCATGGTGATCGGCACCCCAGACGTTTATTAAATTATCAAACCCTCTATCTATTTTATTTTTATGATATGCAACATCAGAGGCAAAATACGTTGCTCTGCCATCTTCTCTTATTAAAACACGATGTTTATCATCTCCACTTGAATCAGTATTTAACCAAATAGCACCATCTTTTTCATATGCCATGCCACCTTTTTTTAATTTATTTATAGAATTAGATATTTCTGAAGATGATTCAATCAAGCTGCCAAGAGAAGATTCTTTAAACCAATTATCAAAATTAACGTTAAAATCTTTTAAATCATCTTTTATTGATTTTATTATGCTTTCTAATGAGAAGCTTTTGACAGCATTCCATTTTTTTTCATCTAATCCCTGTAAATTTTTTATAACTTGATCAATTTCTTCTTCAGGATCAGATGGCATATTTTTAGCAAATGATTCCAAGTTGTCATATCTAAAATCTTCTTTAGCGAGAAAATCTTCTCCTATTAATTCAATATATTTCCCTTTGTATGCATTTTGCGGAAAGAAGTTATTAATATCTTTTTGGATTATCTTTAAAATCACACTAGCAGTAAGAATATCAATCTGCCTACCGGCATCATTGATATAGTATTCTTTCTCTACAATATTTCCTGTAGCTTTTAATATCCTCCCAAGTGCATCTCCATAAGCAGCGCCTCTGCCGTGTCCAACATGAAGAGGGCCAGTTGGGTTAGCCGAAACGAATTCAATTTGCACTCTTTTATTATGGCCAATCAAAGATTCTCCAAATTTCTCTTTAATTTTTTTTATTTTTAAAAGCACAGATACAAAATCTTTTCTTTTAAGAGTAATATTTATGAAGCCAGGTCCAGCTGCTTCAACATCTTTAAAAAGCTCAAGTCCTTTTAAATGTTTTTCAAGATCCTTAGCTAACTCCTTAGGATTAAGCTTTAATACACTTGCCGCAATCATGCAGACGTTTGTTGTTAAATGACCATTTTCAAGATTATCTGATATAGAAGTTGAGAATTTATCAAGGATCATTTGATTAGAACTTTCGTTAATACCTTTAACAGAAGACAGGAATGCTTCAATCTCTTGATTTATAGCACTTATCAAGATTTAACTCTCCCAACATAGGTCATATCTCTAGTATCAACTTTAATAACCTCATTTTCATTTACAAACAAAGGGACTTGAATATTAATATTTGTTTCAAGAGTTGCATTTTTCATTGCACCGGATACTGTATCGCCTTTAATACCTGGTTCAGAGCTAATTATCTTTAACTCAACGATAACTGGCGGGCTAACTGAAATAGGTTGACCGTTCCACAAAACTATCTCACACACTTCTTGACCAACTAGCCATTTTTTAGCATCTCCCATCTGGGATGCATTTATCTCAATTTGATCATAAGTATTTGTGTTCATAAAATGCCATGTATCGTTATCATGATATAAAAACTCCATCTCTGAATGATTTATATCAGCAGCTTCAGCACTTTCTCCAGATTTAAAAGTTTTATCATTTGTATTTCCAGTTAACAGATTCTTATATTTAACTCTCATCACGGCCTGGCCTTTGCCTGGTTTATGAAATTCGTGTTCAACTATAGAACAAGGAGCATTATCAATTATTAACTTAGTACCATTTTTAAATTGGTTTGTTGAAATTTTCATAATAAATTTGTTTTATGTTATTTTAATAGCGAGGTATCCAAATGAAAAATTTTTTATACATAAGTTTACTAATGCTAATTGTAACTTCTTGTGTTCCAGGTAGCGAACAAACTAACAAAACTCAAGATTTAGAAGATTTTCTTACTATGGTTGAAGAAGAGAATAAAAGAGATGGGCCGGTAATATATTCTGCTTCTTGGATAAGCTCAAATTTCATAACCTATGATTCTCAAAAAATAATTGCAGATTATGGAACTAGATATACGTTAAAGTCATTAGAAAGAGCAAGACAAGCATCAAGCTTTGATAATCTTATAAAAACACCTGAAAACCAGAGGATGATAAATATTCTTAAAAGTTCTTTTGTAATGCCGCCTCCTTTAGACCAAGATTTAGCTTCAGAACTTTCAGATATATCTACAAGCTTAGAGGCTATGTACGGAACTGGGGAACACTGTTATGAAGATGGAAGCTGCTATGACTTAGAAGCTTTTGAATCAATAATTGATTCTTCAAGGGATTCAGATGAATTACTAAAAGCTTGGAAGGGGTGGCATGAAATTGGCAAGCCTATGAAACCAATGTATTTGCGTATGGTTGAGATTGGAAATCAAGGATCTAAGGACCTTGGTTATGACGGGTTAAGTGATTTATGGTTTAGTAAATATGATATGCCAGCAAATGATTTTTTAAATGAGACCGATAGAGTTTGGGAAGAGGTTAAACCTTTATATGATGCCCTGCATTGCCATGTAAGATCTAAATTAAATGATTATTACGGTGATGATGTTGTTCCAGATTCAGGACCATTACCGGTGCATATGCTAGGCAATATGTGGGGGCAATCTTGGTCAAATATATATGACTTGGTATATACAGAAGAGCTGAACTCCAATTCAGTTGATGTAACGAAAATAATTGAAGACAAAGGCATGAATGAAATCGAAATGGTTGAATATGCCGAGGATTTTTTCATATCAATTGGATTTGAACCTCTGCCAAAAACATTTTGGGAAAGATCATTGTTTGT
The DNA here is from genome assembly GCA_002169105.1 of Gammaproteobacteria bacterium TMED226. GTDB lineage: Bacteria > Pseudomonadota > Gammaproteobacteria > Magnimaribacterales > D2472 > SAR86A. The sequence continues at coordinate 20,822 of NHJX01000023.1, forward strand.
TAAGCCAAGAGATCGATCGGTAGTTTGCCATGCCTCAGCATGGAACTTAGATCCAACAACTAACGATCTCAGAATAAAAATGTGCATTCAAAAGAATGAAGAAGATTTTATTACTATCCATCACGAACTTGGACATATTTTTTATTATCAAGCTTACAACCATTTACCAACTCTTTTTCAAGGAGGGGCTAACGATGGTTTTCATGAAGCATTTGGTGATCTGTTAACACTATCCATCACCCCAGATTATCTAAATAAAATTAACTTTATTACTGTGGAAGAAGCAAATCTTGCAAAAGAGGATCCTATTGGCTTGCTAATGAAACAAGCTTTGGAAGGGGGAGTTGTTATTCCGTGGGCGCTGATGTTGGATAAATGGAGATCAGGTGTTTTTAATGGTGACATAAAAGAAGACCAATTAAATACATCATGGTGGCAATTAAGGAAAGAATACCAAGGCATCAGCACAAGCGAAGATAGGTCAGAAGACTATTTTGATCCTGGTGCAAAGTATCATATTCCTGGTAATACTCCTTATACCAGATATTATTTGGCAAGAATTATGCAATATCAATTTCATGAAGCCTTGTGTAACGAGATAAACTTCGATGGATATCTTCATGAATGTTCAATTTATGGAAATAAAGTTGCTGGTGAAAAGATAATTTCTACTATGGCAATGGGTGAAAGCTTGCCATGGCAGGACGCTTTTGAAAATCTAACAGGCTCTAGAGAATTAAGTGGAAAATCAATATTAAATTATTATGCACCTCTCAAAGAATGGTTAGATGAACAAAATAAAAATAGAACATGTGGGTGGAACTAAATATGAAGATAGCAACTAATTTATTAATATCACTAATAGCTTTTTTTATAGCAATTTCGATTGCCGTAGCGACTGGAATTGAGCTAGTATTTAACGCAGTTTTTTTAGCCTTTGCGATCCAGTGGATTGCATTCATACCTGCATATGTTTTTCAGACAGAAAAATTCTATGATCTTACTGGGAGCCTCACATATTTATCAGTAATCTGGTATTCATTGACTTCTTCTTCAGATCAATTCAGTAATTTAAATGGTGCGAATATCGCAATTGTTTTATTAATCTCTCTTTGGGCAATAAGATTAGGCAGTTTTTTATTTATGAGAATTCATCGTGATGGTGAAGACAAAAGATTTAGATCCATCAAGCCGTCTGCTTCACAATTTTTTATGACATGGACTCTTCAGGGTTTATGGGTTTCACTTTGTTCTATGTGCGCACTAACTGCTATTTCATCAAATACCGGTGTAGTTATGAACGCATACTTTTATATTGGCCTAGGATTATTTATCCTCGGATTTTGTGTTGAAATTATCGCGGATATGCAAAAATCAGCATTTAAGGCAATCCCAGAAAATAATGATAAGTTCATAACTTCTGGACTATGGGAAAAATCTAGACATCCTAACTATTTTGGGGAAATTGTTTTATGGACTGGTATAGCCGTGATGTCATTTTCTTCTTTAGAAGGGCTTCAATATTTAACATTAATTTCTCCAATTTTTACTTACCTGCTTCTTGTATATGTTAGTGGTGTGAGAATGCTAGAGGCAAGGGGAGATTTAAAGTGGGGCGAAGATGAAGAATATAAAAAATATAAGGAAAGAACCCCAGTGCTCTTCCCCAAGATCTGATAACCCTCATATATTTTAATTATTAGTACAAAAAATATACAATATTGATTCTTATGCGCATTTTTATAGAAAGAATGCCTATTGAAAAAAAGAGCAATAATAATTTATTATTTGCTCTTAGACTGTTAACATTATGGGACTTTAGGGAGTAACCAATGCTTAAATTTATAAAGAGAACATCTTTACCAGTATTTCTATGCTTTAGTGTATTTATTTCATCAAATGAGATTGAAGTTAATATGGAAAGTGTTTTAGAAATAGGAAGAGAAAATCAAACACTTTCTGCAACGTCGCAAGACAAGATTGATCAAACAGAAAGACAAACAGACAAAATAGTTAATGAGTTCAAAGTTGTTTCAAAACAGGTTGAGGGTCTAAAACTATATAACGCACAGAAAAGGATTCAGATACAGGCTCAGTTAGATCTTATGGATAAGCTTGATGACCAATTAGTTCAAGTTGTAGTAATGCAAAGACAAATACCACCACTAGCTCAAAAAATGTTGGATACTTTGGAAAATTTAATTCAAATAGATACTCCTTTTAGATTAGAAGAAAGAAGAGGAAGAGTGGACTTGGTAAGATCGTCTTTAGCAAAACCAAAAGTAACTGCATCAGAGCAAGTGAGACAAGTCTTAGAGGCATACAATATTGAAGCAGAATATGGAAGAAAGATTGATACATATGAAGACAAATTGGCAGATGGAACTGTTGTAAATATTCTTGTGATAGGAAGAATAGGAATGTTTTATCAAACCAAAGATGAAAGATCTAGCGGTAGATGGAATAACGCATCAGGAGAGTGGGAAGAGTTATCTTCAAGTTACAGAAAACCAATAAGAGACGGAATAAGAATGGCTAAAAAACTAATCCCTACAGATATGTTACTTATGCCAGTTGTTAAAGGGGAAGCATAATGAAAAAGTATTTACCAATATTATTTGTATTAGTTATAACCTTTAATACTTTTATCTTTGCTCAAGAAGCAGAAGATGAGACTCCAGAAGTTTCAACAGTTGAAGCATTGCTGATGTTGGTTAAAGAAGGAAAGACAAAGGAGCAATCTGAAAACTCTAAAAGAGAAGCACAATTTATGGCTGATAAGAACAAGCAAGCAGCTATTCTTGCAGCTGAAAAAAGAGAGCTTGCAAGACAAGAGAGGATTGCAGATCAACTTGAAGCTGAGTATAAAAAGAATGAAGAAATACTGAGAGTAAAAGAAGAAGCATATAAAAAAGAACTTGGTTCATTAGTTGAGTTATTTGGACATTTACAAAGCTCTGCTGGTGAAGCTGCTGTTCAATTTTCTGGATCACTTACAAGCGCACAATATGGCTTAGAAAGAGTTGATTTTCTTAATAATTTAACTTCAAAAATGTCAGAAACAACTGAGCTACCTACTATTAGAGAAATCGAAGGCCTATGGTATGAGCTTAAAAGAGAGATGGTTGCAAGTGGTCAAGTAGTTTCATTTGAAACAACAGTTATAGATGTTGACGGTGAGTCTTCTACCTGTAGTGTTACAAGAGTAGGATTATTTAATGCTGTATGTGATGGTAAATATTTGGAATATGTATCGGCTACAGGTCAGTATGCATTTCTACCAAGACAACCTGCTGGTCGTTATACAAAGACTGCTAAAAAAGTTGGTCAAGCTGAAGTCAATGAGCAAGTTAAATTTGGGGTAGACCCAACTGGTCCTACAGGGGGCAGTCTTTTAGCCAATTTAATTCAAACACCATCCTTAGCGGAGAGAGCTGCTCAAGGTAGAGAAGTTGGTTATGCAATTATCTTTGTAGGTTTAATTGGTATTGGAATAGCTTTTTGGAAACTTTGGAGCCTATATGTTCTAGGGCGCGCTGTAAGAGCTCAAGCTAGCTCGAAAGCAGTTGATCCAAGAAATCCCCTAGGAAGAGTTTTAAAAGTTGGTGAAGAAAACTTTAAGAAAGATATAGATACATTAGAACTTAAATTAGCTGAGGCAATCATGGCTGAAAGACCATCAATTGAAAGAGGTATTGGTGCTGTGAGAATTATTTCTGTAGTTGCGCCGCTTGCTGGTTTACTTGGGACTGTTACAGGTATGATTGTAACTTTCCAAATGATTACTCTTTATGGAACGGGTGATCCGAAACTAATGGCTGGTGGTATTTCACAAGCACTTGTTACAACCGTATTAGGTTTGCTAGTTGCTATTCCTACAACGCTATTACATTCATTCACAGCTTCATCGGCTAAAGGAATAATTAGTGTTCTAGAAGAGCAAAGTACCGGTATTCTTGCTGAGCGTGCAGAAGGTAAGTAGTAACTAATTATGTTATTTGCCATCTCAGAAGCATTCTCTTCCATAAGAGATTTTATGGAAGCAGGTGGAAGTGTTTTATGGCTAATAGCAATCTTAGTATTTTTTATGTGGGCAATGATATTTGAGAGAATTTGGTATTTTTCTCATGGGCATGATTTTTATGTTCAGGACCTTGCTAGTCAATGGAATAATAGATCTGATAAAACTTCATGGCATGCATTACAAATTAGAGAAAAAATGCTTTCTCAAGCTAAGGTAGAGATCAATCGTAACTTATCAATCATACAAACCTGTGTTGTTTTAGCGCCATTATTTGGGTTGCTTGGAACAGTAACAGGAATGATAGAAGTCTTTCAAGTTATGGCATTTAATGGTGGAGGAGATGCAAGGGCAATGGCTGGAGGAGTTTCCAAGGCAACACTTCCTACCATGGCTGGAATGGTTGTAGCTCTCTCAGGAGTTTTTGCTAGCATTTATCTTGGAAGTGCCTCAGATAGGCACACTAATGATTTAAGGGAATTAATAAAAAGAGAATTATAGGAGAAACTAAATGAGAAGAAATGCTATAAGCACAGCTGTAAAAGATGAAGAGAGTGAAATAAATTTAACTCCAATGCTTGATGTTGTTTTCATCATGCTTATTTTCTTTATCGTTACTGCTAATTTTATTAAAGAGCCCGGTTTAGAGATTAATAGACCTGATTCAGATACTGCTGAGACTCAAGAAAATGCTGCAATACTAATTGCAGTAGGCCCAACAGGTGAGGTTTGGATGGACGGAAGAAGGATTGATGTAAGGCAGGTTAAGGCTAACGTAGTGAAGTTGCTTGCAGATAATCCAAAAGGCTCTGTAGTCATTCAAGCAGATGAGAAAGCTGTGGCTGATACTATAATCAAAGTTATGGATGGAGCAAGGGAGGCCGGCGTAAGCGCAATTTCACTAGCATCAGAACCAAAATAATTTATGAACCAAGTTTTTGCAGCAATTAATTCTTTTACAAAACCAATTCATATGGTTTATGTGAAAGCTTTCAATGCAAATAGATATGTTGCAGGTATAGGATTTTCATCTTTAATAACATTAGCACTTTTTTTTATAATGGTTATTTTAATTTCACTAGGTGACAGCGGCCTAAAAGAAGACAATTCAGTTAAGCTTGCTGATGTTGTAATGCCAGAAAGAGAGATTGATACGTTTATGACAGAAGTTGATAAACCAGATAAGCCTGAAGAACAACCTGAAGATATTGCTCAGCCTGAACTAGATCTAGCACCTCTAACAGGACTAGATGTTTCTATAGCAAAACCAAAAGCCAATTTTAAAGCTGGAGGATCTTTTTTTAGAGATGGCGAATATATACCATTATTTAAAGTAGTTCCAATTTATCCTAGAAGAGCCCAAGAAAGAGGCACGATGGGATATGCCTTAGTCGAATTTACAATAACTGATACGGGCAGCGTTGAAGATGCAAAAGCGCTTGAAGGTTACTGTACAAACAGTGACCCAACTGATCCTTCTGCTGAATTTAGACCATGCACGATGTTCAATAGCGCATCCGCTAGGGCGGCAATAAAACTTAAATACAAACCTAAGATTGTCGATGGAAAAGCAGTTCCAGTCGAAGGTGTATTACATAGATTTACATATATACTAGATGAGTCATAAAATTATGAGAAAGAATTTTTCACTATATTTATTTTCTTTACTTGCAATATCTTTTGCAATTTCTCCAATAACACTTCAAGCACAATCATCAAACAAAAAGCCAATAAAATATAAGAAAGCTAGGGCTCTACAAGGCTCAACTGCTAAAAAAATGGCAAAGGTTTATGAAGCTCTTGAGGTTGTAGATGAAAAGGGTGAGCCAGCACCTGACATGGATATTGTCCTATCAATTCTTAACGAGCTTAAAAATGATTCAGAAAATCTTAAAAGTTACGATCGTTCTGTGATGTGGAATGCATGGGCATTCGTCTATTTTAGTGAAGGCGATTATCCAAAAGCAATGGATGCCTATTACAAACTAATTAATGAACCTGAAGTAACCATAGGATTAAGAGTTGGTGCATTACTCTCTCTTGCTCAGCTAAACCTTGTTCAAGAAAAATATGAAGAGGGCATTAAGTTGATTCTTCAATGGATGAGTGAAGTAGAAACGGTAACAGCCCAATCTTACTCTTTGCTTGGACAGGCTTATTATCAGACGGGTGATTTTAAGAAATCTTTATCATCAATGGAAACAGCTGTAACTATGGCTGAAGAAGAGGGTTATAAACCAAGAGAAAACTGGTATGTCATTATGGCTGCATGCATTGGCGAACGAAAAAAAGAAATAGGCGAGAAAGTAGCATTATTAAGACAAATAGATATTTATGAAATTTTAGTTAATCTTTATCCAAAGAAACAATATTTTATTCAATTGGGCGGATCTTATGGTCAGTTAGGAAGAGAGAAAGACTACATGATTACACTTAAAGCCGCTCACCAAAAAGACTTTCTTAACAAAGAATCTGAATATTTAGCCTTAACTCAACTACTTCTCTTAAATCAAAACCCTTATTGGGCTGCTGAAGTTTTTGAATCTGGGCAAAAGAAAATGATAACCATAGTAGATGAGAAAACTAAAGAAGAGAAAATTGTTCCCGTAATAAAAGATACTGAGAAAAATTTAAAACTCCTTGCTGATGCATGGAGAATGGCTCAAGAAATTGATAAAGCAATCCCTATTCTTGAAAGAGCAGCAGAAATGTCAAAAGATGGTGAGTCGTATGTTCTTCTTGGAAATTTATATTTATCAGAAGATAAATTAAACGAAGCTGCTGATGCAATTAATAAAGGTCTTAAAAAGGGAAAGATAAAAAAAATATCTCCAGTTTACTTAACTCTTGGACAAGTATATTTTGAACTCCAAGAATTTGATTCTGCAAAAAAGAATTTTAGAATAGCGGCAAGAGATAAAGATAAAAAAATTAAACAACAAGCAAATAACTGGATTAAGTACACTGAAAATGAAGAGATTAGAGTTAAGAATCTTGCTTTAAGAAGAGACTATATCCAGATGAATTCTACGTAATTCTCTCGTAGGTTGATACTATAAAATTGTAATCGTTTTCTGAGTCCTTTAAGAAGCTTTTTGAATCTAGCTCTCTCCATTCACCTAGATTAAAATCAGGATAAAATACATCTCCATCAATATCACAATCGACTTTTGTAAGGACTAATTTGTTTGTGATAGACAAAGTATCTCTAAACAAGAAACCACCTCCAATTATTACAATTTCATCTAAGTCTTCTTTAGTACAAAGATTTTTTGCGGAATCAATAGCATCATTTGTATTTTTAAAAACTGAGGCACCTTCGATCTTATCAATAGTATTTGAAACGACGTAATTGATTCTGTTTGGAAGTGGCCTGCCTATAGACTCAAAAGTTTTACGTCCCATAATAATGATCTTGTTAGTTGTATATTCTTTAAAGTGAGACAGATCTGTTTTTAGATTCCAAGGAAGATTATTATCAACCCCAATAACCTTGTTAACTGATAGAGCAACAACATGAGAGATGGTGATCATTTAAACCGCCATCTCAGCTTTTATGGGAGGATGAGGGTCATAGCCTTCCAAGACAAAGTCATTAATATTGCACTTTTTTAGATCGTTAATCGATTCAAGGCTAGGAAAAATAAGCTTTGGTAATCTTTTAGGAGTTCTTTTAAGCTGTTCCTTAACTTGATCAATAGAGTTTTTATAAATGTGAGCATCTCCAAAAGAGTGAATAAATCTTTTTGGTTTTAGGTTCAGTACTTCGGCCAATATTGATAACAAAAGAGCATAACTCGCAATATTAAATGGAACACCTAAGAACATATCAGCACTTCTTTGATACATATGGCAGCTGATTGTACCTTTGTTTATATAAAATTGAGACATAACATGACATGGAGGTAGAGCCATTTTTTCAATTTCACCAACATTCCAAGCAGACAATATATGCCTTCTGCTATCTGGATTATTTTTTAATCCTTCTATTAAGTCATGAATCTGATCTTTACCACTCCAGTCTCTCCATTGAACTCCATAAACAGGACCAAGAATTTTCTTAGAATCATTATTCTCATAACCTAAATCCTTGCCTTGTTTGTCTGCATTATCAGTCCAAATCGTTGAATATTTATTTAAATCTGTAAGCTCTGTCCTGTCTTTATTGAATCTAATCTCTGCCAATCTTCTTTCATCATCAGAACCTTCTAAAAACCATAAAAGCTCAGAAACAACACCTTTCCATGCAAGAGACTTGGTTGTCATAGCAGGAAAGCCTTCTTCAAGATCAAAATCTAACTGATGTCCAAATGATGATATTGTTCCAGTATTTGTACGATCATCTTTCTCATCACCATTCTCAAGAATATATTCCAAAAGATCTAAATATGCCTTCATGCGTTCTTCCTAGAATAAATCAATATAAAGAACCCTATAATAATCATTGGAATGCATAATAGTTGACCCATACTGATTGAATCAAATGCCACATAACCAATATGGGCATCTGGTTGTCTATAAAATTCAATTATAAATCTTATTGATCCATAAAAGATAAGAAAAGATGAGCAAACCATTCCTTTTATTCCAGTTCTCTTACTTATATAGAGAAGTATTAAAAATAAAATTATACCCTCAGCAAAACTTTCATAGAGTTGTGAAGGGTGGCGTAATACTCCAAAAGGGTCAGTAGGAAATATAAAACCCCATTCCCCATTAGTAGCTTTACCAAATAATTCTCCATTTAAGAAGTTGCCTATCCTTACAAGACCAAGTCCTATAGGCATTGCTAGTGCAACGCCATCCATTAACCTCAGAAATTCAATATTTTTTTTCTTACAGAAAACTATTAAGCTAACAATGACACCAAGGAGGCCTCCATGAAAACTAAGACCGCCTTGCCAAATATAAAATAAAGATAGCGGATCATTTATAAGTTGATTGGTTCCATAAAAGAGCATGTAACCAATTCTGCCTCCGCACATAGCTCCAATAAAAAGCCCATATAGAAAAACCATATCATTGACTTCATCTTTATCAAGGCCTATTTCTTTAACTATTTTGCTGTCTCTAAGGAATAGATAAATTAATACAGCAGATAATAGCCAAGTAATTGCATAGTATTGAATCTTTATTGGGCCAATATCTATCAGGCTAGGGTTATTAAAAAAATCTGATAATTCAATAATCATACTAAAAACATATAAGTTGAAATTATAAAGAACCACATTGCCATAAGTCTTCTTAAAGTTGTTTGAGATAAATAATGAGCAAGATCAGCACCGTATTTTGCTGAAACCATGCTAGTTATCGATACACCCAATAAAGCAGGTAAGTATACATAACCCAAGCTAAAATTAGGCAGTCCATTAACATTTATCCCAGCAATTATATACCCAAGAGTTCCAAAGACTGCTATTGGAACACCACAAGCTGCCGATGTACCAATGGATGTTGTTAGCCTCAAACCAGAGGCTCTAAAGTATGGAACTGAAAAAGTTCCACCTCCTATACCAAGTATTGAAGAAAGAAATCCAATAATAGATCCAGCAAAGATCGATTCCGATTTTTTAGGGTATATTTTTTTAGAAGAAATTTTAATATCGAATAGAATTTGTATTCCTACAAGTAAAACAAATATTGCAATAGATAATTTTAAGAATGATCCATCAATTTGAACTGCAAATAACGCTCCCGCCAAAGCCCCAAATATAATCCCAGTTGCGACAGGTTTAAAATGATCAAAATCTATAGATTTCTTTGCTCTATGAGCATTTGCTGAAGATAAACCAGTAAAAATAATACATGAAATTGCTGTTCCTATTGCTAGATGAACAACTATTTCACTATCAAAGCCTAGGCTGATAAATGTTCCAATGAGCACAGGAACTATTATCAATCCTCCACCAATTCCAAACATTCCAGCCAGAAGCCCAGCTAAAGTTCCAAGAGCAACAAAGATTAGTATTTCATCCAACATTATTAAATTCATTACAAAAAGAATATTTTAATTTATTTAATGCTTGAGAATAGACCTTTTCTTTAAATGAAATAATGACATTTAATGGATACCAATAAGAGACCCATTTATAGTCATCAAATTCGTTATCAGGATCATTTTCAAAAGATATTTTTGTGTCTTCTATAAGTTTGAATAAAAACCATTTTTGTTTTTGCCCTTTAAATCTTTTATCAACAAATCTTTTTCGACGACTTTTTTTTGGAACGTCATATTTAAGCCATTCATCTACAGATGTAATTAGTTTAGTTGAACTCGATTGAATACCAACCTCTTCAAATAATTCTCTTTTAGCTGCCTCAAGTGGGCTTTCAGCAAAATCTATTCCTCCTTGAGGAAATTGCCAGCTATTCATACCTTTTCGCTTACATAATAATAGGCTGCCTTCTTGATTAGCAATAATCAAACCAACATTTAACCTATAACCATCTTCTTTCATTTTCTACACTTTGTTATTTAAGTCTATACTTCTATTAATTAAATATACGAAAATCAAACTTAACAAGACTAATAATAGGCTCGGGCTTGCAGCCATTACCCAGTGACCCTCATAAGTAAAGTTGTAAATCTTAGTTGAGAGAGTATCAAACCCCACAGGCCTTAATAGTAGAGTAGCTGGCTGTTCTTTGATTGATTCAATAAAAACTATCATAAAGCCAAGAAATATAGCCGGTCTAATTTGAGGCAAATAAAATAAAGCAAAAGCCTTAAAGGAATTTTTAGGCTGGGTAGATAAAGCTCTCTCAGATGATTCTGAGATATTAGCTAAAGAAGATGATATGTAATTAAAGGCTGGTGTCATAAATCTAAGGCTTAAACAGAGCAATAATCCAAATACACCATATAGAGTTATAGAGGTCCCAAAAATTGCATCAAATACAAATAATAACCCTGCAGAAATAATAGAACCAGGAATAGCGTAACCTGAGGAAGAAATTATAATCATCGATCTCAAATTTTTATTACCTCTGTAGCTCAAAGAAAGCACCATAGCAATAAATACTGTAATAAAGGCAGCACAGATAGCAACAAATAAAGAATTTATTACCAGATTTAAATTTTTAAATAAACTAAATGTTGAATTATCAAAATGCCACAATATTAATTGCAAAAGAGGGATGCAAAAGACAATGCTAAAAATTGATACGCATAACGTTGTTAAAAGATATTGTTTTGAATTACCTAATTCTATTTTCTCAAAATTTTCAGCAGTCTTTGATGCTAAATAACTATTCTTGGTCCCAAAGTACTTACTCAAAAAAATTATGAAGAAAACAAATATTAGTAAATAAGATGCCAATCTTGCTGCAGGCAAGTAACTTTGATATCCGAACCACGCATCGTAAATTCCAACTGTAAAAGTTTCTACTCTAAGAGTCGAAACTCCACCAAAGTCTGCAACTGTCTCAAAAATGACCAAAGCCATTCCAGCAAAGATAGCTGGTTTTAATGAAGGGAGAATTACCTTATAGATAGCACTTAAATTTGTGCTTCCTAATGACTTTGCAGCTTTAAAGATTCCTACTCCTACATTAGAAAGCTGTGCTTTTGTTAATAAGAAGATATATGGAAATAATGCCATAGACATTATTATTGAGGCACCAAAAAGATTCTTTATTGAAGGCAAGTTAATATTTATTTGTCTCAAATATTCAGATAGTGGACTGGCGTATTCAAAGATCCCAACAAAAATAAAAGCATAAACATATGCTGGAAAAGCAATTGAAAGACTCAATCCCCAACTAAAGAATTTATGTCCAGGAAATTTATAGAATGTCACTAATATAGCAAGAGGTACTGCTATTAAGGCAGACAAAATTGCTGAACTAAATGAAAGCAAGAAAGTATTAAAGAATAAGGATCTTAAATAATTATCAGAAAATAATAAAGCATCAGTCTCACTTGAAAAAGCTAAAACAAAAAAACCTATAAAAAAAGTCAATGTAAATACCAACCAAGGTAATGAAACATAACTCCATATTTTTAAGTTTTGCATTGTTTAATTCTAAAGATAATTTTTTTATTCTTTTTCTAAACCTTCTTCCAAAGTTTCTGAACCCTTTTTAAGTTCTTTCCCCAGGACATTTACTCTTGTTTGGAGTTTTTGAACATCTTTTAAAGCAAGGTCTAATCTTTTGATTACATTCTCAGCACTTAAATCAAGATCAAAGAATTCCGTTTTAATTTTATTGACAACTTTATGCACGTCACGAGCCGAATCATTCAAACTTTGGTAATGATGACCAAGATGAACGGTATCAAGGAAAGCTGCAAGTGAATTTGGTCCAAGAATTAAGGTACTTTTTTCAGAGAAGCATTCTTGCCTTAAGTTGTCTATTTGAAATGCTAAATCAACAAGCTTTTCTGAAGCAATATAAAGAATCACATAATTTGATGTCTGGTTCTGTAATATATATTTTTGGGAAATATCATCTGCATCATTCAAAATAGATCTTCTTAGATCCTTTAATACCTTTTTCCTTTCTGTATCAGTTCCAGCAGACTGATAGCTTTGGTATTTTCCAGCATAAAATTTTGAATCTATAGGTATGATCAGACCATCCGCGGTATTAATAGCACAATCTGCTCTATCGGCAGTGGCAGGATTTATTTGAGCCTGAAACTCATAAGTATTACTTGGAAGAATATCTCGAACGATTTCTTCCATGCTCCATTCGCCAAGTCTTCCAGTTGTAACATTGCCACCAAGAAATCTATTTAACTCGTTTATTGGAGCTGAGACTGAAGCTAAATCAAGTTCTATCTTATTGATGTCGCTCGAAACCTCATTTAATTTATTTTGAAGATTATCATTTCCTCCTTTTTCAGAGGATTCTTTGTTTTTTATAACTGAAACTAGATAGATTAAAATTCCTAAAATAAGAATAAAAGATAGTAGTATTAGCATTTCCATAATATTATTTAGTATAAAATGTCCTTTATATTATGCACCAAGAAATCCTAACAAAGTTTAATTTCCTAAAAGAAAAGCAGTTATCAATTGATATAACACGAGGAAAACCAGACAAAGACCAACTTGATTTATCAAATGAGCTGCTCGATATCCCTATACCAACATCTTCTGAAGATGGAGTTGATTTGCGGAATTATGGAGAACCTTTTGGTATTAAAGAAGCTCGAAGGTTAGGATCAGAATTATTAGATGCACCTATTGAAAATATTCTTGCAGGTGAACAATCGAGTCTTCTGCTCACATATCAAACAGTACTATCTAACTTTCTTTTTGCTGAACCAACTCCTTGGAAAAGTCTAAAAAACCCTAAGTTTATTTGTCCAGTTCCAGGATTTGACAGACATTTTATGATGCTTCAAGATTTTGGTATTGAAGCAGTTCCAATTCCCTTAAACGAAGATGGAATAGATTTAAATGCATTTGAAAGCCTTCTAAAGCAAAGTGATGATTTTGTTGGGATATTGTGTGTACCAAAGCATTCGAACCCATCAGGAGATACATATTCAGATAACAACCTTCAGGAGATGTTTAGAATAGGATCTAATTTTTCTGATAAATTCCTTTTTCTTTTTGACCATGCTTATTTAATTCACGATTTTCTACCAACTCCTAAACAAAAACCTTTATGGGAGGTTGTTACAAATTCAAAGGTGCAAGATCAAACTGTAATAACAACGTCTTTTTCAAAAGTTACATTTGGTGGGGGAGGTATTTCATTCATGGCCACTGCAGGCCATTCATTAGAATTAATCAAGAAAGTTCGAACGACTATGATTATATGTCCTGACAAATTAAATCAAAAAAGACATGTTGAATTCTTTAAGGATGCTCAAGGAGTAAAAGATCATATGCAGAGACATGCAGAGCTAGTTAGGCCAAAGTTTGAAATAGCATATTCTTATCTTGAAAAATTAGATGAAGAATGTGGAAATTTCTCTCGGCCTACAGGGGGTTATTTCATTACTTATTCAACATCAAAACCAGTTGCTTCAAGGGTGGTTCAATTATGTAAAGAAATGGGAGTATTAATTACTCCTGCAGGATCTACTTTCCCAAAAAACTATGATCCAAAAGATAGCGTTATAAGAATAGCACCTACCTATGTTTCCAAAGAAGACCTTGAAGTCGCCATGGAAGTGTTTATTACTGCTGTTGAATTAGCTCATTCAGAGATTGATATTTAATTCTTTGATCTTTCATGAGGAATATAGCTTTTCCCATCAAATTTAGAGAATATCATTTTAATATCAGGATGATTTGCTGGACCGCCCTCTAAATCATCTAACAAGTTTTGCTCAGATACATATGCGATGTAAAAGATTTCTTCATTCTCGGCAAACAAGTGATAAAAAGGCTGGTCTTTATTGGGTCTAAATTTTTTTGGAATAGCGTTATACCATTCATCAGTATTATTAAAGGCCGGATCTAAGTCAAAAATCACACCTCTAAATTTTAGAAACTTATGTTTAACTATATTTCCTATTGAAAACTTTGCTTCTACTAATTCTTGCATTATATTTGTAACTTAAACCATTATTGGGGAAATGTCATGAATGAAGATATTAAAGTTTTTACAACTTACGATATTGCTAATAGAGAAATAGTAGAGCATATTGGTCTTGTTCACGGAAGTACTGTGAGGGCAAGAAATGTTGGACAAGATATATTTGCAACTCTAAAAAATCTAATTGGTGGTGAATTAGTTGGGTATTCTAAACTTTTACAAACTTCCAGAGAACAAGCGTATTCTAGAATGTTAGAAGATGCTAAATCTAAGAATGCAGATGCTATCGTCGGTTTTAGGTATCAAACATCCACTGTTACCCAAGGGGCATCAGAAATCTTGGCATACGGCACAGCAGTAAAAATTAAATAGGAAACAATATGAATAAAACAGAAAAGGTCGCTTTACGGGAGTCGATAATAATTGTTCTTATGGGGGCAGTTATCAATTTTCCATTACAAACATTTCTTTTGTGGTTAACAATAGATAACTGGCAGTGGTCAAATCCATTAACTATATCTGTATTTATACAGTTAATTATTACTGTGGTAGCTCTCTTTCGAGTTTATGTAATTAGAATGAGATTCCAAAGAGGTAAGTTTTAGTCTTCATCCTTTTTATGCTTTTTGAAATCCTGCTTATGTTCTATTATTCTCATTTTCATTCTCTGAGCAATCATATCTTTGCAGAAAACATCATATACTTTTGAGTAATTAGCAGCCAAGTCTGCGATCAAAGCAACTTCTAACCATTTTTCTTCATTTTCTGGGTTGTTATCTATTTCTTTCCAAATTCCATCACTCAAAGCAAGCAGGCCGCCAATGCCATCCTTCATTTCTTTACACTCTTTAAAATTCATAAGATGATTTGGATGATTTGCAAACCTATCTTTTGAAGATTTTTCTGAAGACTTATGACCATCGGCAACAATTCCTACAGATATAAAGATTCCTAAAATTAATAATAAATGTCTCATATTTTTCCTAAAATTTAACTTATATCTTTTAGAGTACAGGTTTTAAAAAAAAGTTCAAAAAAATCTTTACTTTTAAATCTAAGTATTCATAATGCGCAAATATTTATACTAATGAGCACATTCTGAGTGCTCATCAGTATGAGTATGTTAGAAGTTATCCAAATATTAAGTGTTTTTTTCGGTACTTTAGTAGCCGCACCTCTTGTTGTTTCTAAGAAAGCAAAAAAGAGATTAATTGGTTTATTGGCTGTTATCGCTGGCAGCTCTTTTGCAATAATCGTCCAGGTTTATCTTGGATTGTATTACTTTGTATTTGCTAATGCGTTTTGGTTGCTAAATGCATGTAATGGCATTAAAAAGATTAGGAAAACTCAAAGAAAGAACTCTACAATTTTTTAAAGTCATCAAAATCAAGGAAGAATATTCCATCTTCATCATTATTCATTTTTGATACAAGCGAGTTTGCAACTTTTGATGCGCTTATATTTCTAAACTTACTAAAAGGACCGATCATTAAATAGCCGACAACATTTGTGATTTTCTCAAAAATTGATATTAATAATTTTTCATACTTCCTTTTACCTAATAGATGGCTGGGTCGCGCAATAACTATTTTTTGGAATCCAAGCGAAATAATTTCTTTTTCTATTTCACCTTTAATCTTAAGATAGGTATTTCTTGATTTATGATTCGCACCAATTGCAGAAACAATGCCAATAGATTTTGCTCCATTTTTTTTTGCAAATAATGCGACACTTTTTATAAAATCAAAATCTACTTTTTTCAATCCAGATCTTTCAGATTTCCTGAGATATAAAAGTTCATAAAGTTTTAGTTGCTTGCCGATAGCGATATAAACCTCATCTAGAATGATTTTAGAATTTAATGCATCTATTTCATTGAAGTCACATATTATTTCTTCTAAATCTGAAGCAAAATGAAGTTTATTTCTAGCCAGTGATATTATTTTGACATTATTATTTCCAAGTTCTTCAAGTATCTTGCCGCCAACTAAGCCGGAGGCTCCTGCCAATAAAACTGTTTTAGTCATGTATGATTTGATTTACTAACTCTATAAGCTCATCAATTGATTTAGAGCCGTTTAGTATAAATTGAGAGTGATTATCGTATAGAGGCTCTCTTTCAGAATATACCTCTGTTATAGATAACCCATCTGGAACAGCCAAGCCTCTTTCTTGCCCAAGATCTATACGTTCGATGATGGTATTAAGTGGAGTCTTAATATAAATAACTTTAGAAAATGTTTTTAAGTGCATCATAGATTTTTCTGAATAAACAGAACTTCCACCGGTTGAAATAACGTCAGACGATGAATCTAAGCTTAGAATTACTTTTTCTTCTTGAGATCTAACAAACATATAACCATGTTTTTTCTTAATATCCTCTAATGAACAATTAAAGTCATTCTCAATAAGAAGATCTGTATCAATAAAATTTAAATTTAATTTCTCTGAAACAGCTTTGCCTAGAGTTGATTTACCACATCCAGCCATGCCTATAAAAGAAATACTATGCATTGCTTCCATATTCATTTGTTGAACTAATAAGATGATGAGTTATTTCTTTCTCAAACGCGCTATGACCAGAAGAGGGCGCAACAATCAATTCAGCCTCAGGCCAATTTTTAGATAATTCCCAAGCTGTCGCCATCGGACAAATAATGTCATATCTTCCTTGAATAATTTTTGTAGGTATATCTCTTATTTTATCAATATTTTCTCTTTTAATGAGCTGGTCTTCTGAATCAAGAAAACCTTTGTTTACAAAATAATGATTTTCAATAAGAGCAAATGCCAATGCGAATTTTGGATCAGCAAAAGAAGAGACCAGCTCAGGCGTATAACTTAATGTGCTTGTAGAAGCCTCCCATCTAGACCAAGCAATAGCTGCTTCTAGCTTTTTTTCTTCATCAGAGCCATTAAATATTTTGTAATAAGCATCCATTAAATTATTATGATTTTTAGGATCGATGGGCTTAAGAAATCCTTCCCATGCATCGGGAAAAATTCTGCTTGCACCATCTTGATAAAACCAATCTAGCTCTTTTTGTCTGAGCATAAATATACCTCTAAGGACCAATTCACTAACTGACTCTGGATATGTCTGAGCATAGGCAAGAGATAAAGTGCTACCCCATGATCCTCCAAAGACTAGCCATCTGTCAATCTCTAGTAAACGTTTTAGAGCTTCTATATCTTCAACTAGGTCCCAGGTAGTATTATTTTCAAGACAACCATGAGGTTTGCTTCTTCCACAGCCCCTCTGGTCAAAAACAACAATCCTATATACCTCTGGATCAAAAAATCTTCTAACTTGGGTACTGCCTCCACCACCTGGACCCCCATGTAAAAAAATTGCTGGCTTTCCATTTGGATTACCAGATTCTTCATAATAGATTTGATGGCCATCCTGTTTTAAAAAGCCATCTGAAATCGGTTCACATTGTGGATATAGATTAAATTGAGTGCTCATAAGATATTAAAATATTTTTTTTAGACTTTAATCAAAGAACTTTGTTAAAAAATTAGGAGTAGTTCCCTCACATACATATGTTGGTTTTAAGCAGTTACCATGCACATTGCTCAAAAAAGGCCTTATTGAAATATTTTTTTCTATATTTTCTCCACTTTCAGAGATATTCACTAGTTTAAAGCATTTATATATACCTTCTTCCATACCTCTGCTATTTGATGCTCTTGAAAACTTTGCCTCCTTTTTGCATTCAATTGGAAGAACTTTTAATATAATCTCACCCTGATCATTAAACTTTGTGTACTCTTTATTATTATTTTTTTCGAGAAAAACTTCACCATTTTCATGAAAAACTTTATAGGGTGCAATTAATTCACCCTCCTCAAAGACTCCTTTAATCATAAGCTGACCATTTTTGTAATACTTTTCATATGCCCCATGCAGATATCTAAAATCAGTTTTTAAGATGCTGAAATAGTTTTTTATATTTCCTTTCTCTTCTAACTTTCCCTCTTTAGAAAAGAAAGCATATGATTTTTTTTCTCCATTTTCATTTATCCCTTCATCTTCGATTTGACCATTTTTATAGAAGAATTTGTATGGACCAGTTTTTTCTCTTGCATTAGAAATTTCTTGCTTAATGCTCGTAATATCTTTTTCATAGTTCTGAATTGTAAAGTCACTACTCCCACCTGCCATCATGCATTCCATAGAGCCACTATTGTTCCAATCATCACAATCATTCATCTTGTAATCCAACGCACTGTCTTTTTCAATCTTAAGTTGATATTGTGCAACATTAAGCTTACTTTCAAGATTGCTTATAACTTCTTCAGATGCAGGAACGAATGTCTGAAAATTAAAAATTTCACCAGAGAGGTAATATTTTAAATCTTCAGATCTTTTTAGCTCCCCCTCTTTATAAAAATTTTTTCTAATTAAGATATTATTACCATCATACCAATCCAAATCCTTTACCTTAACAAGGGTTTCTCTACCTTGACTATAATGATCAACGATAATACCGTCATAAACTTTTAGAGCATCATTTTTTCCAACATAAACCAGTTCCTCACCCTCTCTGATCCCATTTCTGTAATTTGTTCGCGTAGAAATCGAACCATCATTAAAATAGGTTTCTTTGACTTCATTTAGACCTGAATTAAGAATACTAACTCTTTCTTCTGCATACCTAAGCCACTCGGCAGCCATTGATTTATCAAGGAAATACTTTATAAACTTTCCCTCATCACTTAATTCAATAAATTTTTCAAGATTTTCTAATTCAAGCTTTCTATTTGACAATGATTCTTGTCCAGTTCTAGAGGGGGAGTAGTCTTTGCTTAATTCATAATAAGCAGGGGCAAATTCATTATTTTTTTGGATAAACTCTCTAAGCAATTGTGTTCTTGTTGGGGAGTTATATAAAACTATTTTTAAGTATTCAATTACTATTCTATTATCATTGTTAAAAAGTGAATTATAAACTTCTCTTGCACCAGCTCTGCCTTCCTGAAGTTTTAAAAATGTCTGATATCTAAGATGAGGATCTATGTAATCAAGCTTAAAAGTAAAATATTGGTTATACATCCTTCGAGCATTTAGATAGTCGCCCCTATCTTCGTATACTCTTGCATTGTTATAAAACTCTTCTGGTCTTTTAGGTTCTGCAATTATGCCGCCTAGTTTAGAGATTTGCTGAAATGAATCATTGATTTCATCAAGTTTACTTGCAATTACTTCATTTGAATCTTTTATCGTTTCAGTCAATTCTTTGGTTTGTTTAATATTTTCTTTAGAATCTTCTGCTATCGACTCAACAAGCTCTTCTGTTCTCAACGTTGATTCTTTAATTTCAGCAATATCTTTTTCTAACATACCTAAATCTTTTTGAAGATTCCCAATCGCTGGAAAGCTTGCTGCTAACACGCCTTTATTAGAATTTGACTCATCCTGTGATGAGTACAAAAAACCACTTAGAACCATTACTGTAATAGATGCCATAAGAAATTTAGAAAACTTCTTTCTTATGTCTTTCTTAATAAAGTATAAAAGCAAGAAAAGAGCTGATAACACTCCACTCAAAATAAGTACATAAAATGTAATATTTGCTAATGGTTGAAGGAAGTCTGAAACAAAGGATGCTACAACTGATAATCCCATAGTAAAGACAAGCTCTTTACTCATTGCAGTACGAATAAATTCAGTATTTCCAGTGCTCATAAACTAATTTAAATATGATTTGATTAAATTTACAACTTTTTAATCGCCGATTCAGTACCATCCTAAATTAGCGTTTAGACTATTACTGACAAGTATAATCACAATGATCTTCTTTAAGGAATTTCTCTATCATTTCTTCATCGTCTTTAAACTTAATCTTAATAGTTACATATTTTATATCGTTAGGTATGCTTAAGATATATTGAAGCCCACCACCAGAGTCAATTTGACATGGTTGGTCAGTATAAGATTTTGTAACGTCACCTCTGCATGGTGCAAATTGATCATCTGACATATTTTGATACTCTTCTCTTGGTTTCCCGAATACAACGAATGGGTTTTTTGGATCACACTCAATTAATTTAATGATTTTATCTGGTGTATTATTGTCATAACCTATTTTGATTTCAGAAATTCCACATGAATGACTTTGTAAATGAGACGTATATAGTGACGTATAATTTTTTGTTATAGTCTTTTGTGGTAAGTACCTATATTTAAGGCTAGGGTTTTGTTTTAACTGATCCTTAATTGTCTCTAAAGATGATATCGGAAGCGGGCTTGAAGAGTATGGTAGATTTATAATCTCATTTCCATCTGAATCCTTTCCAATTAAATCTTCAATTTCACCATATTCATAGTAGCTTCGAGGGCTTTCATTAAAAAGAATCCAACTAGACCTTGTCATATCCAGCACGCTCTTAGCATTCGCAACATGTGCATCTTTAGCATTAAAAATTATTTCAAATGGACCTTGCATAATATCGTTAATATCAAGATATTTGATTGATATGATTTCATCAGTGGTCTTTAAAGGCAAATCTATCCATTTCTTTATTGCACGCTCGCCAGTTTTTGGATCTATCCAACTATCTAGCCCTGTTGATTTATATTCAGATTCTTTACTCGTTTTATAAAATATCTCTTTGATATCTTCTTTAAAACCTAAGTTTAAAGAGAAGTTACGGTTACTAACTTGGGAGGTATAGGTGACTCTAGAGCCGTCTAGCTTATTGGACAATCTTTTTAGCGCCTTAAGCCTCTCTTTAGAATCACTAATCCAAGATCCAGCTAACTCCTTATCAATGAAATATCTTAAAAAATATCCTTGATTATGAAGCTCAAGAAATAGTTCTATGAATTGAAGCTCTTTCTTTTGATCTGACAGAGTTTGAATACCTAATCTAGACTTTGAGTATTCTTTACTAAGTTCATAGTATGCAGGAGCAAAGTATTTATTCTTTTGGATATATTGTTCTAATAACTGTATTCTTTTTTTAGAATCAAATAGTAATATTCTGGCAAGTTCTATAGTTGGACTCGCATCAATCTCATATAAAGAGTTATATATTTCAAGCGCACCAGCTCTGCCTTCCTGAACCTTTAAAAATGTCTGATATCTAAGATGAGGGTCTATATAGTCAAGCTTAAAAGTAAAATATTGGTTATACATTCTTCTTGCATTTAGATAATCGCCTCTTAGTTCATATATTCTGGCATTATTATAAAACTCTTCAGGTCTTTCAGGATTTGCGATAAGACCTCCAAGTTGGAAAATTTCTGAAAAAGACTCATTAATATCTTCAAGCTGTTCGACTATGACGGTATTAGTTTCTTTGATAGTTTCATTAAGTTCTTTGGTTTGATTAATACTTTCTTTTGAATCTTCTGCTAAAGATTCAATAAGCTCTTCTGTTCTCAACGTTGATTCTTTAATTTCAGCAATATCTTTTTCCAACATACCTAAATCTTGTTGAAGATTTCCAAGCGCTGGAAAGTTTGCTGCTAGTACTCCTTTTTCAGAATTTGATTCATCCTGCGCCGAATACAAAAAACCACTTAGAGCCATTAGTGTAATAGATGCCATAAGATATTTAGAGAACTTCTTTCTTATATCTTTCTTAATAAGGTATAAAAGCAAGAAAAGAGCTGACAGGGCTGCGCTCAAAATGAGTGCGTAAAAAGTAATGTTTGCCAAAGGCTGAAGAAAGTCAGAAATAAAAGATACTACAAATGAGAACCCCGCTGTAAAGATGAACTCTTTGCTCATTGCGGTGCGCACAAATTCAGTATATCTAATACTCATAAACTAATTTAAATATGATTTGATTGAATTTACAATTTTTCAATCATTAATTCAGTAGCTTCCCAAAGTCTTGATCCTTCGTCAGTATTAACTGCCCAATCTGCTACTCCAAAATATCTCTGCATAGACTCGTCAACTTCAGACTTTCTTTTTGCAATATCACAATCTTCACAGAAGACACCACCTAGACCCTTTAAATCAGGACTAGTTGCGCACCACAAAGCAGTTGAAGCGCCCTGGCTTGTTGATTTGAAGAAATTTTTTGCAAGTTCAGATGGAGATCCATCTTCATCCATCCAACCCAGAGCAACCATTTCTTCTTTTTCTAGATGTCTTTGAAGAGGGGTGATAATTCCTCCTGGATGAACAGCAAATCCTTCTACACCTTTATCTTTCATTCTGGTATTGAATTCTATAGCCATTAACGAGCAAGCCGTTTTAGATTGACCATAAGCCATCCATTTATCATATGGAGTTTTTTGAAAATGAATATCATCCCAGAGAATACCAGTTAGTGAATGAGCTGATGATGACAAACTAACAAATCTTGCTCCCTCAACATCTTCCATCATGTCCATTAACTCATTGGTAAGTAAAAAATGTCCTATGTGGTTAACAGCAAACTGACTTTCCCAATTATTTCCAATTCTCGTTTCAGGACAGGCCATTATTCCTGCATTATTTATTAGTAGATCTAACTTGCTAAAATTTTCTTTAAAATTATCTGTAAACTCTTTTACAGAATTAAGATCGCTAAGGTCCATCTTAATAATATTATCCTGAGAGACTATCCCATTAAGATTTTTAAAAGCGATTTCAGGACGTTTTGCAGGAATGATTACTTTTGCACCAGCTAAAACTAATCCTTTAGTAGTTTCAAGACCAATGCCGGAATATCCACCAGTAACTATTGCTACTTTATCCGAAAGATTGATTTCACTAAGAATATCTGATGTTTCGGACTTTGAGTTAAAGCCAGAATTTATAGGCTTCTGATTGTCTGAAATCATCTATTAAGATATTTTATGTATATCTAGCTAGTAGGATCTTCTTCTTTAAAGATATCCTCGCAGCTAGTTTCAATGTCATAAGCCATGCTTACGCCAATTTCTGCAAAATAGCTTTCCCATATTTCTAAAAGCCCAATATCTAAATCTTGGTCATGTCTGCATTGAAGATAATATACAAAAACCTCAGGTGGATTTGTACCAAAATTTGGTTTCATATCTTCCCATAGACGTTCTGAATAATTGCTCTTTAGATCTTCATAAGAAATACATTTCTTCTTATCTCTGCATGATGATATTAAGTCCATTTTGTCAGAAAACTGCATTAAATCAGAGAAGACTATAATTTTTCTATATTGGTAATTAGAACCAAAATCTAATGTTGAATTCCTAGAAAGCTCTTTTATTTGTTCCATTATTTGAGAATAGGCACCTTTAGTATTTCCTAAATTTGAAAACTCATCTCCAGCAGAGTTAATTAATTTCATAAACTCTCTATTTGTATTTGCCATTTTTTTAGCAGTGCTACTAGGATCTACCCATTTATCAATAGGGTACATAGAAGTATCCTTACCGCTTCGAGGCTTACACTCATTAAAGATAGGTTTTAATTCTGTTGCTTGCATCCCTCTACCTGCAATATTCATAATGGAGATTTTGTCATAAGGACCAATAATATCTATATTTTGCTCAGCAAGCATTTGGTTTAATAATAATGAATATTGCTCTTCTTCATATCCTTCAGTACTATCAACTAATACAAAATTATGGCCATATTTTGCCTGAGGAGGGCACCAACTATCCCACTGATTTGCATCAGAAGTTCTATCGTTTTTTCTTGTTATTTCACTGCCTTTACACAAAAATTGTTTATATTTTTCATCACCCATATTTATACTGTTGCAAAATGTTGGATCAGCGGCACTGGGAAGAGGATCACTTCCACCTCCACAACCGTATATAAACACTAAAGCAAAAAAGCTAAGAAAAAGATTGTTATATAATTTCATATTAAATTCCTTTATGTCTTATATCATTATCATCTAATTTTTTGATAAATTCATCAAGAGTTAACCTTTCATCATCAAAAAATTGGCTATAAATAGAAACCATGGCTTCATATTCGGCATTTATTTTTTGCCTAAATTCTGTCTGCATTTCTCTCTTTTTAAGATCTGAAATATGATATTCAGAAATAGCTTCATAGGCCTCGTTAAAACCTTCATTAAATTGAGGCATATGCGGACTGCCAAAATATGCTGGCGCTACAGTATCTCTATATTCCATGTTTGCAGTTCTATAATTTTGTGTAGATATTTTTAAGGTCTCTTCCATTTTACCTTTGAACACCTTAAATTTTTGAGCACATCTTTGAACCACATCTATATATTTTCCCCATACGTTAACGCATAGAAGACGATATTCATGTCTTTCTTTTAAACCATCTTCATAGTTTTTTTGATTAACAGAAAATACTGAGTGTCGATGTTGTTTAAGTTTCTTGACCCTCATCTTAGCTGAAGCAAGATTATCTCCTACTTTTTGATACCCAGGAATGGGGTCATTAAAGAAGTAGCCATCAATCATAGTTATCAATGCGAAGAAAAACCCCATGAATAATAGAAAAGCACCATCGAAAGATATTTGACCAAGGTTATCAAAAGGGAATACAGAATTATAAAAGGCTTCATTTGTAAGGTTATCTGAAATTTCTCTTGTAGTCGCTTCTTGAGCTGCATTTGTTAATGATCTAAATACACCCAACATAAAGTTAAGATAAACAAGGACAGCAGTATACAAGGTGAAGAAGAATCCATAGAAAATAATTCTAGGCTTCTTTGTTACATTTACCGGGTTAAAGAAGTGAGTTAATACGAGATAGCCAATCAAAAAGGATAAGCCAACATTAATAGCTGCTACTGTAAAACTTAAATAACTAGCCTGAGCTATACCAGTGGCATCTTTTAAAGCACCAAAATTTAAATAAATTTCAATTGAAAATAAACTAACAGGTATTAATATCTTTATAAATTTTAAGATTTTAGATGGAGCAAAAGGCTCTCTTGTAACTGGAATACTGTTTTCTCTCTTAAATCGATTTAGATCAGAATAAGCATCCATCCTTTCAGTTATAGCTTCTTCGATCCTATTTGAAAATAAACTCTTTTTTGATTGCCAGTCTTGTTTCATTGACTCAAACATTCCCTTATAACCGTTAGCTTCGATAACTTCTTCTAAATCCTCAAACTTATCTTCTAGAGATTTATTTGAGTCCAGGATTGTAAATTCATCAATTCTAGTAAGCTCAGATTGATAATGACTGTTAATCCTGCTTTTAATGTTTTCTTCTGTTTTTGCTAAAGATGTCCTTTCAGAAGGAGGGTGATTTTGATTTCCATCGATCTGACCCTTTTCTATTGGATTGATTTCAACGTTAATTATTCCAACATCAATAGATTTCCAATATCTTGGTATAATTCCAACAACTTCACCTTTATTCATTGAAGGTCTAAGAGATTGTTGAGGACCTCTATTTTTGTAATACCAAAAAAGAATAAGCGCGACAACTAAAAGCGTCACAGCTAAAATAACATAATTTACTATTCCCATATCCATCTCCCTTCAAGGCTGATTATCTAATATTATTAGTAAATACTAATAAATCATATAAAAAACACTCTTTAAATTTTCCGAACCTGAAATTATATACTTATATAGGGCATTAGGTCTAATTTAAGAACATATCAAATCTTCAAATTTTTGTTAAGCAATGGTGCCCAGAGGTGGGATCGAACCACCGACACAAGGATTTTCAGTCCTTTGCTCTACCAACTGAGCTATCTGGGCTTAAATTGAACTTTGGATTAT
>NHJX01000001.1 GCA_002169105.1 Gammaproteobacteria bacterium TMED226
CTTTTGCTAGTAATATTCTTTTTGGGATATATTTCCCTTCCAATGCAAGCCACCCCAAAGATTAAAGCTATATTTGAGATATTTGATCCAATAATTGCTCCCATAGCAAGATTCTCAGTACCTTTTGATACAGACTGAATCCCAACGAATATTTCAGGTAAAGATGTTCCAAAAGCAACAATTGTTAGACCAATAATAAATTCACTAGTACCAAGTTTCGCAGCTAAGATTTCAGTAGAATCTAATAACTTATCTGCTCCACCTATCAACAGAATCAATGATATAAGCATCAAAGGTATATAGTTTCCAACTGAAAGTACTGGTGCCTGTAAGAAAATATCCATGTAGTAGCATTTTACAATAATTAGTGATTGTATTGTGCTTGAATGATTAAAAATACAATATAATTATTTTAATAATTTAGTTAATTAATAAAAAAGGCCTACATATGAAGATAAATAACTTATTCAATATTGAAAATAAAACTGCAGTTGTTACTGGTGGCTCGAGGGGTATTGGTGAAATGATAGCTTCTGGTTTTTTAGCAAATGGTACAAAAGTTTATATAACTGCAAGAAAGGCACCGGCTTTGCTTGAAAAAGCTAATGAATTATCTCAAAAATATAATGCTGAATGTATAGCACTTCCATGTGATTTAAGTACAGTCGAGGGCATAAAATCTTTTGTAAAAGTAATCAATGAAAAAGAAGGTGGTATAGATTATTTAATTAATAATGCTGGAGCTGCGTGGGGTGAACCCTTTGAAGATTTTTCTGAAGCGGGATGGGATAAAGTAATGGATTTGAATGTCAAAAGTATGTTTTTTTTAACCCAGAAGATGACAGCTTTGTTAAAGTCTAATGCTACTGAAGAAAACCCATCAAGAGTGATTAATATTGGTTCGATAGATGGGCTAAATGTTCCTATGTTTCCGACTTTTTCATATAGCGCTTCGAAAGCAGCAGTTCATCATTTAACTCGAGTCTTAGCGGCTCAACTTGTAAAAGAAAATATTTTGGTTAACGCTATTGCTCCAGGTCCATACCCAAGCGCAATGTTAGGTTCTGCAGTTAATTCTGATTATTCTGAAATCGAAAAAAGAAACCCTAGAAAAAGAATTGGAACTCCTGAAGACATTGCAGGTTTGGTAATTTTCTTATGCTCAAGAGCTGGCGCATTTACTGTTGGTGAAACAATAACTTCAGATGGTGGTATTGTTAAGACAACAGGACACAACTTGAGTTAAGTTTTTATCTTTGAGCGTCTTTAAATGCTCTTATAATTAGATCCTTCATCCATATATGACCGCCATCTCCTTCATCGCTTTTATGCCATATTAGGAAATATTCCATAGATGGAATTTCAATTGGAATTTCTACGAAAGGTAAATTATTTCTTTTTGCAAAACTTCTAGTCGCCATAAGTACCAAATCCGTAGACTGTATGATCGATGGCGCAATTAAAAAATGTTGGCATCTTAAAGCAACCTTTCTTCTATAACCTATCTTATCAAGCTCAACGTCAATAAGATGAAGTCCTCTCTTTCTTCCAGAAACATGCAAATGCTTTTGATCAAGAATATTATCAACTGTTACATTTTTGATTTTAGAAATATCATGACCTTCTCTATGCATAACAACAAAATCATCTTCAAAAACTTTGACAGAATTAATTTCTTTTGAAATAGGAATAATTGGATCAACAACAAAATCTAAATTATTTGTAGATAAAGCATGAACTTGATCGCTTCTCATGTATGCAAAGCTACCTATTGATATACTAGGCGCATCTTTGTAGATCTCTTTCATTATAAATGGTAAAACTCTTCCTTCTGAAACATCACCAAGTGAAAGTTTAAAGTTTCTTTTGGTTGAGGCTGGATCAAACGCATCTGGCTCATTAACACTTTGTTGAATCAAAGTTAAAGCACTTTGAACATCATTGATCATATTTTCAGTTTTTTGAGTAGGAACCATGCCAGACCCGGTTCTTACAAAGAGATCATCATTAAACTTATCTCTTAGTCTAGACAGAGCATTGCTAACAGCTGGTTGTGTAATACCAACAACCTCAGCAGCTTTTGTAAGACTACCCTCCGTATATATTGCATTGAGGATTACAAAGAGGTTTAAATCAAAAGAGCTTATTTTCATTTTATTAATAGCACCAAATTATTTTTGATTGCTAGCCTTACTTATATTTATTTTCATATAGATTTGTAGTTAACATAAAGCTATTATAGAAATAAGTAACACTAACACTATTCACAATATTTATAATAGTAACAAAATTTTTAATATAACGGGAGATTTAACCTCATGATGCCTGAATTAAGACCTGAAGCCTCAGCATTAGTGCAAAAAGTAAAAACATTTATAAAAGATGAAGTCATGCCTAAAGAGCATTTGTTTCATGAGCAAATTAAAGTCGGTGAAGATAGATGGAATAGTTATCCTGAAGTAATAGATATATTAAAGGAAAAAGCTAGATCTGTTGGATTGTGGAATTTATTTTTACCAGAAAGTGAATTTGGTGCTGGTCTTTCTAATTATGAATATGCTCACATAGCTGAAGAAATGGGAAAATGTCATATTGCTTCAGAAGCAATGAATTGTAGCGCCCCAGATACAGGAAATATGGAAGTTATTGCAAGATATGGTAATGAACAACATCAAGAAGAATGGTTGCAACCTTTACTTGATGGAAAAATTAGATCTGCTTTTGGAATGACTGAACCAGGAACAGCATCATCTGATGCTACAAATATGCAAGCTACAGCAGTTCTCGATGGCGATGAGTACGTAATCAATGGAGAGAAGTGGTGGACATCTGGTGCTGGAGACCCAAGATGCAAGATCATCATATTTATGTGCGTAACAAACCCAGATAATCCAAGACATCAAAGACATTCAATGATACTTGTACCAATGGAAGCTGAAGGTGTTGAAATCAAGCAAATGATGCATGTATTTGGTTATGATGACGCTCCTCATGGCCATGCTCATATGAAATTCAATAATGTTAGAGTTCCAAAAGAAAACCTACTTCTTGGTGAGGGTAGAGGTTTTGAAATTGCTCAAGGTAGATTAGGGCCTGGAAGAATTCATCATTGTATGAGAGCAATTGGGTCTGCAGAAGTTGCTTTAGAATTGATGTGCAGAAGAGGGATAGATCCAAACAAAATAGCTTTTGGAAAAAACTTAGCGAACTTAGGTGCAAACTATGACTATATTGCTGAATCTAGAATCGAGTTAAATGCTGCAAGGTTTTTAACATTAGACGCAGCAGTAAAAATGGATACAGTTGGCAATAAGATTGCTGCAAGTGAAATAGCACAAATAAAAGTATATGCTCCAAATGTTGCCCTTAAAATAATAGATAGAGCTATTCAGATGCATGGTGGAGAAGGGGTTTCTCAACTTACGCCTTTAGCTTCAATGTATGCACATATGAGAACATTAAGATTAGCCGATGGTCCCGATGAAGTTCATAGAAGAGCAGTAGCCAGGCATGAACTTGGTAAATATATTGCTGAATAACATTGACTAAAAATTTAATATTTTACGATACTGAAACGACAGGTATCCACAAAGACTTTAGTCAGATTATTCAATGCGGATCAATACTGGCTGATAGTTTTTTAAATATCAAAGGTCAACAAAATATTGGAAGCGCGCCATTGCCTTGGGTTATTCCACAGCCTAAAGCAATGTTGACTAATAAAAAGATAAATCAATTCAAATCTAATGTTTCTCATTATCAAATGATAAAAGATATTCAAAATCAATGGAAAGAATGGACATTAGATACTCCAGCTATTTTTATAACCTACAATGGACATTCATTTGATGAAGAGTTAATAAGGCGCCAGTTTTGGTGTAATTTACTTGAACCATATACTACCAATACCAATGGAAATGGAAGACTTGATTTAATGTTAATGATTCATAATATAGCACCATTTTTTTCTGATGAGATTTCTATACCTTTTTTTGAAGGTGGCCCATCTCTTAGTATTAAGCTTGAGCATTTAGCATCTGAACACGGTATAGATGTAAGTGATGCTCATGATGCAATATCTGACTGTCAGTTTATGATAGGTATATGCAAAATCATTAAAGAAAATATTCCTGAGGTGTTTGATTCATTTATTAACATCTCTACCAAGGAGGGCATAAAAAATCTTCTATATTCAAATGAATTTCTTGCTCTTGGGGAGATGTTTAGAAGACATCCCTTTAAATACCCAGTTGTAATGTGTGGAGCCGATAATACAAGACCTAATGAAATTTGTTTTTATGATTTAAGCTTTGATCCAGATGAAATACTTGACTTAGATTTTACAGAAATAAATAAACTGATTCAGTCTGGTGGAAGAGATTCGCCATTGAAGAAGTATAAGATTAATAAAACAATACCGGTATGCTCTAGTAAATTACTTACTAAAGCAGATCATTTTGATATTGATCATTCAGAACTTCAAAGAAGAGCTGAAATAATTAATTCGAATAAAGACTTTCAGGCAAAAGTCTCTCAGGCAATGGAAGATAGAATAATGGATTTTCCAGAACCAGATTACGTTGAAGGAAAAATATATTCAGGTGGTTTTCCTTCATATAGAGACAAAGATTTAATGCAAGAATTTCATGCATGTGGGGATGTAGATCAACTTGTTAAGATTTCAAGAAATTTTGAAGATGAAAGATTTCGTCTTTTAGCTGAAAGAATTATATGTACAAGATATAAAGCTGATATTCCTGAAGATATAGCAACCAGATATAACGATTTGATACATGAAAGAACTAAAACTGAAGGTAAGTGGGGGTCTCTAGAGAAAACTTTACAGGAAACAGATAAACTTTTGGAAGAGAAAGAAAGTGAAGAAGACAAAGCCATACTTTTAGCAACAAAAGACCATATAAATTCTATGTTAGTTTAATATTGAAGTGGTGGGCGAGGAGAGATTCGAACTCCCGACTTCCTGCGTGTCGAGCAGACACTCTAACCAACTGAGTTACTCGCCCTAATCGAAGGGTAATTTTACACAAAAAGTAACAAAAAAGTATTAAATATTAAGAGCCCAAGTAAGTTATATTTATTGTAAAAAAAGCCAATAACATAAATCCAAAAACACAAACTTGGATTATAGATGCCCAAAACACCTGTTTCATAGGATGGATCTCAACCAGTTTCTCCACCAAGGATTCACTTGGGGCAAGATTGACTGCTTGTAAGATCTTTTTTTGTGTTAAATTTTGTGACATTTCATTACCTCTATAGTAAATATAATTATTGTGTTGATAGCATTTTCAGATAATCATCAAATCTATTTTGATTCATTACAAATTTAGATTTAAAAATCTTAGCTGCAGATTCTACTTCGTTAAGATTGGACTGGTTATCATCAACTTGAATAATACCAACCATTGCCATCATAGAATGAGGAGTGCATTGATAACCATATATACCTGGAGTATCAAATGTTACTGTAATATCTCTGCTAAGTTCGCCGTTCCAAGCTTTTGCATTTAATGGAATCATTCCAGATATTGATGCAGAATTGTGAGCTGCATCAGTTGCTTTAAAAGTAACACTGTCACCTAGCCCTATTTTTAAGACAGATGGTTCAAACACCATTACACCTGAACTTCCTTGATTAAGCATTTTTACTTCAAAGTTTGCACATAAAATAGATTGATGAAACAGAAATAGCGATAAAAAAGTTATGTAAATTTTCATAAAAATGGATTAGATTTATTATATTTATACTATTATAATTATTTATAATTAAATATCAATATAATTTATATTGTTATCGTATTGCTAATAATTTTAATATGTATATATTTAGCATATATCTAATTAAATAAAAAAAATTTCATGAATTTTAAAAACCATTTTAATTTATTGTGCTTTCTTGCATTCGTTGTATTTTTTTCTAACTATTCATTGACTTCTTCTTATCCAGAAGGCAATAAGTGGATAATTTCATCTCCTGAGGAAGAGGGCATTAAAACTGAACATATTAATAAATTACTTGATCTATCTTTTTCCGATAATGCTACACAAGCTGTAGTGATTATTAAAAATGGCAAGATTGTTTCAGAAAGATATGCAGATGGTTATGATATAAATTCACATGGCACCTCATGGTCTATGGCTAAAAGCTATTATGCGGCACTCATAGGAATATCTATAGACAGAGAAGAAATTAAAAGTTTAGACGATAAAGTCTCTATGTATTTAGATTACTTTGATGATGAAAGATCTTCTATTACATTGCGAGATCTTCTAAATATGTCAAGTGGTCTAGATTTCCCTAGTCATGAACATGAAAGAATGTTTTTTCAACAAGATCATCTTAACTATGCTAAAAACGTAGGTGTAGAAAAAAATGCCGGCATTAAATTTGAATACAATAATGTTAATTCAATGCTATTAGGTGATATTTTGCATAAAGCAACAGGTAAAAAAGCTGATTTGTTATTTGAAGAAAGAATTTTAAATGTCCTAGAAATAAATGACTACAAGTTATGGAAAGATGAGAATGGCAATGTAATGACATATTGTTGTGTAGATATGAGTGCAAGAGACTATTCAAAGATAGGCTTATTATTTTCTAGAAATGGTGAGTGGAATGGAAATCAAATTCTTTCTAAAGAATTTATTGATGAAACATTTCAAACCGTTTGGGAGACATCAAATATGAATGGACATAAAAGATATTACTCTCTACATTGGTGGGTTTCGAAGTACGAAGAAGATTCTAAAATATTTAATACCAGTGGTAAGTTTGGCCAATTTACATTTGTTGATAGAGAGAATGACATAGTTGTTACTAGAATAAGCAAATATTCGCAGCAAGATTTTGGTTCAACTCAAAAATGGGGGATTATGAAATACCTTAAGTGGGCTGGTGTAGATAATGCTGTAAAGGTTGGCAGAGCCCTTTTAGAAATTGGATCAATTGAAACAGGTTCTGATGTTATAACTCCTTTTACAGATCAAGAGGGTGAGTCACGAGAATTTTATATTCAATATCAAGAAATAATAGATTCTATTTCAGAACTTAGTCAGAACTAGCTTCTAACTTCTTAATTTTCCTTTGATAGTCTTCTATATTTTTTTTCCATTCTTCTAGAAAATATCCGTCATTACCCTGTTTTTTTAAATATCTTAGAAAAATCCTTCCCGATTCATCTTGAAAACCAGGTTCAAAAGGTTTGCCTGTTAATTTATTAGGTCTTTTAAATTGTTCGTCCATCACGTCCAAACAAACAAGATCATTGGAACTGAAACAAGAATGATTAAAATATCTAAAGGAAGACCCATTCTCCAATAATCAGTAAATTTGTAGTTTCCTGGACCCATTACAACAGTATTGCATTGATGGCCTATGGGGGTTAAAAATGCAGAACTCGCACCAATTGCTACAACCATCATAAATGCATTTACATCAAGCCCTAATGAAGTAGCAATTCCATATGAAATAGGCGCCATGATTACTGCAGTTGCAGCGTTATTGATAATATCTGTTATAGCCATAGTCACTATTAATATAATTATTAAAATCCATTTTTGATCTAAATCTCCTGAATACTCTACAATATTTGATGCAATTAAATCACTTAATCCTGTATCTACCATAGCTATTCCAATTGGAATCATTGCTGCCAGCATAATAACTATTGGCCAATCAATTTCTCTATAAAAATTACTATCTAATATTTTTATTCTTGCAAAACATAATACACATAATAGGAATGCTGTTGTCGGAGATAAGGTGCCAGAAGCAACTAGCAAAATTGAACCAGTGAAGAAAATCAGCCCTTTGAGCAATCTACTTCTACTAGGAATAGTTTGAAGCTCTCTTTGTCTTAGTGGCATTAATCCTAAATGATTGATTTTATTAGAGACATCTTCCTCGTCAAGATCTCTAACGCCTAATAGTAAAACATCACCAGCTTTAAAAGTTTCTCTTGTTAATCTCGTTCGATATTTAGAGCCTTTTCTCCACAATCCCAATAGATTTAATTCTTCAAATGCTAACTTGAGAAAGAATTCATATTTTCTTCCAATCAATCTCGAGCCAGGCGAAATCATTACTTCAATTTCTTCAAGATCAGCCTCATCAAAAGAGTGGAGTTCTTTTGGTATTGAAAAATTAAAAAGACTTAAAATATCTCCAATGTCATCTGGAGGACTTTTAATAACTAAAATCTGTCCTTCTTTAATACGCATATTATTTTGGACTTTTTTAATAGAACCAGTATCTGAGACAATTCCAAGAATTTCTATATCTTCACCAGCTTGTTTTTTAAATTTATAAAGGGTTAGGCCTATTGCAGCACTTCCTTCATTTACAACAACTTCAAACAAATACCCTTTAAGATTAATTAATGGTTTATCACTGGTCTTTTCTCGTAAAAATATTAATTTTTTTCCAATAAATGCTATAAAAAGAATACCAACTAATGTAATGACAATACCAACATATGAGAAATCAAAAAAACCAAAACCAGCTCCAGTTTTCTCTTCTAAGATATTAGATATTATTATATTTGGTGGTGTTCCAATGAGTGTATTCATTCCACCTAGGATGCATGCAAATGATAACGGCATTAAAAATTTAGATGGATGCCAATCCATTTTTTGACAAACACTTAATGTTAGCGGTAAAAGAATTGCAAGCGCACCAATATTATTTATAAATGATGAAAGGATGGCAGCAATTAGCATCAAGATAATTAAAAATTGAATCTCGGTGAATGTTCTAATGCCTAAAATTTTACCTGATAAAGCAGACAGTCCTGCATTTTTAAGACCTTGACTAATTATTAAAACAAGTGCGACCGTCATTACAGCAGGATTCGCAAAACCTTTAAGAGCATCTTCTGGATTAATAATTTCAAGTTCAAGAATTGAGCTGATTGAAACTAAGGCAACAAGTGCTCCGATTGCTAGGGCGTCGTATCTATACTTCCCCCATATAAATAAGCCTAATAATATTATTATTGTTGAAGATAAAATTATTTGTTCAACCATTTATCTCTAATCTTTAGGCATTGATTCTACATAAAGAGATGTTGAAGGGTATGCAAATTCAGAACCATTATCCTCAATAATATGCATTATCTTAAAAATCAGTGCCTCTTTAAGCTCATTAAATGGTGCAAATCCCATTTTTGGAGCATAGGCAACTATCATTATATCTATAGAGCTTCCCCCTAATTCAACAACCCTTACAACAGGATCAAAATCACCATCACTTAAAAAACTTTTACTATCGATAATATATTGTTTTATTTGATTTCTAATTAACTCTAGCTGGTTAACTGAAGTTGAATAAACTAAATTAATTTTCCAATTTATTCTTCTGTTTTTCATTTCACCATGATTAATAACTTTTACATCAGAAAGATCTTTATTAGGAATGGTCATTGGTGCTGAATCAAAAGTTCTAATAACTGTAGATCTAAAACCAATTGTTTCAACAATGCCGTGAAGCTGACCAGATACTTCAATTCTATCTCCTGGTTGGAATCTATGCTCTCCTATAATAAGGATTCCAGCAATTAAATTCTTAAAGAAGTCTTGCGCGCCAAGTGCTACTGCTACTGAAAAAAGCCCTAACCCTGCAACCAGAGGACCTATTTGAATTCCAAATATATCTAATATTATTGCTATTCCAATAACCCATACAATGAATTTTGATGCTCTCTCAAGCCACATTTGCATTTATGCAGTAAGCCAAGAACTAGTAGATAGGGCTTCAAAGATTGGTTTTATACCATTTGCTAAAGCGCTAAAGATTGTAAAGACTACAAAAGATTTAACAATATTAGTTGCAATATCACCAATCAAGCCTGATAAAGGAAGAATAAGCGTACATATATATAATGCTATTGTTATTGGTATGAGACCAATAGGTTTTTTAAGAGCTTCTAATATTTCATCATCAACATTAGACTTAGTCTTGTCTGCAAGTTTTCCTAAGGAATTCATGACAATGGATATAGTAAAGCCTCTTAATAAGACTGCTAATAAGATTACAAGCAGGGATATAATAATTGATCCGAGATCAATCCCAAAAAAACCTCTATTCCATACGTCAGTAATTAAATTAATAAAATTTTCCATAATTATTTATATTTTCCACATTTTAATTTGATTTTAATCATTTAGGCAAAAGTTATTTAACCATCCTATCCTTTATAAAGTATGGTAGATAAATTAAATAAAATAAGGCTATAGCGATAGGTGTTGTTTGAAGAAGGTGCATCGGTGGATCTAGCATTTTATCCATTAAAGATGCTCCTGCAGGTTTTTCCATTAAGTACCAGAAATTAGCCGGATCTCCTAAAATGAGATTAATAACATATACCAAAGGTAGCAATATAAATAATGTAATTGCTGAAACTTTAAGAATATCGTTTGCATACGGGCGATTTCCCATGCTAACAGTAGCAAACATTATCCCAACAACAATCATGCCATGACCAACCATAAAAAATATGTAATCTAAATCATGATAAGTAATATCAGGAGTAGCTATTGCCATTGTAGCTCCGGCAAGACCCCAGAAAAAAGCACAGCTATATAGAATTCTAGGACCGCCTAGTAAGAAAAATATTAGAAATATTTCTGATAAATCACACATATGAATTGGAATAGTTTCTCTCCAATCATATGGATTAGCTAATAGGTATAAATCTTTAAAAGGTGATATTATGAGATGAGCCGCGATTACACCAACAATAATTTTCTTCATAAGAGACTTTTGTTCTTCTGATTTATTCTTATAAAATTTTGGCAAGAAAATTGAAACAACAATGATCACAATAATTGTTATTAAATGAACAGTTCCAAAAATCTCAAATGGCGTACCAAACATATTTTTAATTCCCAATATCTAATGAATTAATCATTATATGATTAATTATAGAACTTTAAAAATTATCTAAAAGTATTTGTTCTGTCAAAATTGATGGAAGAACTAGAGGTTTTTTCATTCCTGGCTTCCAGTAGATATATAAAGGAACCCCATTTCTTTCATATAACTCGAGAGCTTTTAGGATTTTATCGTCTTTATTTGTCCAATCAGCAACAATATATTCGATATTATTATCATTAAGATATTTTTTAACCCTGGGTCTTGAAAGTGCAATTTTGTCATTAGCTTGACAAGTAATACACCAAGCAGCCGTAAAGTTAATCAGATAAGCTCGATTTTCATTTTGTAAATTATTTTCAATGTCTGGACTCCACAAAGTGTATTCAGAATATTTTTGATTTGAAGATCTATCTTGATTTAAAGAATCTTTATTTGATGTTATTAACATACCCTCATATCCGATAACACAAACTATTAATAACCATAATATTAATTTTGCAAATTTTCCTTTTGATTTTATCAACATCCAAAATAAAAGAGAGATTGCAAGAAGAGTTATAAGCAGACTAATTAATAAGTCAATACTAGTTTGTAAGCTGAAAACCCATATTAACCATAATGATGTTGCAAACATTGGAAAAGCAAAAAATTCTTTAAGAGTAACCATCCATTCACCTGGTTTAGGTAATGATCTTATTAGATTGGGGTAAATGGATAAAAGAAAATAAGGTAAAGCAAAACCAAATCCTAAAGATGCAAAAACTGGTATGGTCGTATTTGATGGTTGTATTAATGCATATCCAAGAGCTGCACCCATAAATGGAGCAGTACAAGGTGAAGCGACAACTACAGCCAAGATACCAGTTAAAAAAGACCCGCTTAGACTATCTGACCCAACACCACCAAGCTTAGTTAATGATGATCCAAGATTTATATCTGTTAATAGAATTATTCCGATTGCAAACATTACTATGCTTAAAAAACCAACTATTATTGGTGATTGAAGTTGAAAACCCCAGCCTAAATAGGTTCCAGTTTGCTTGAGAACAACAAGTAATATTCCTATTAATAAAAATGATAATATAGCGCCGAAACAAAAAGATAATGAATGTTGTCGTATCTTTATTTTTGATTCACCCCCCATTGATACAAAGCTTAATATTTTTAAAGAAATGATAGGAAATACACACGGCATTAGATTAAGTATAAGCCCACCCAAGAAAGCAAATATTATTGCTTGAAAGAATGAAATCGATGAAGGCTCCTTTGATTCGCCTTCTATTTCAGAATTTATTAGAAAGCTATTATTATTTATTGATAGAACGCCATTAATATCTGATTTAATCGGAGCGTTTTTCTCTATAGGTACCTTTAATAACCAATTATTTTCTTCTTTTATTAAAGCTTGATCTGCAGAATATAAGACAATTTCTTGCTCATCTATATAAAAATATATGTCATTAATTTTTTGATTAAATGAAAATCTAATGTCTAAAAAATCTTCATTCTTGTCAATTAAAACAGGCAAGGTAATATCTGGAACTCGATTTAGCCAATTAATCAAAGTACTATCTTCAGCCATCTGAGCTAAAGAAGTCTTAATTAAAGCTTTTTCAGGAACACAAATATCATCACAAATTAAAAAATCTATATCAGCTTCTATGTAAGCATTTTGTTCGAAATTATTTTTATCAAAACAGTCTTCGATATTAGATCCACACAACTGATATTCACCTGTTTTCATCTCAGATGGTGATATTTTAAAAGGAAATATTACAAAATTTTCATAACCATAGGTCATTAAAGGTGGATAAGGTATTAGTTCGGGTGCAGGCCACAAAACGTCACTTATACTTGAGATATTTTTTTCATGAACCCATTTCACCTTTAGAGGGCCTCCAGAATCTCCGGGATTTTTCCAATAAGTATGCCAGCCTTCCTGCATATCCATTTTTATTCCAATAATTAGCTCATTGTTAATATATGAACCTTTTACTATAGACACATCAGCATGGCCTGTATTTATAGGATCTGCATGGGCTTGAACGAATAAAGATAATAAGAAAAATAGTTTTAAAAATTTCATTTACTATGTATTAGTTTTAAAAACAGTAGGGGTGCATTATGCACCCCCATAGCTTTTTTGTGGAGCCTTATTTACCCGAGATTTTTTTTGGTGATTTAATCTCAATTATTCTGGGTTTTTTTTCATCAGGGATAATTTTTTCTAGATTAACTGTAAGAAGTCCATTAGTTAGCTCAGCTCCTTGAACGACCACATCCTCAGATATAGTAAATTGTTGTTTAAATGCTCTTTGAGCAATTCCCTGATAAACAACTTTATTCTCTCCATTCACAATTTCGGTTTTAGGACCATCATAGCTTACAGATAGAACTCCATTGGCAAGCTCAATTTGTATGTCATCATTAGATAATCCTGCAACAGCAATCTCAATTGCAAATAAGTTGCCATCTTTGCTTATATTGTATGGTGGATAGCCAGAAGATCGATCATTAGACTCTGAAAGCCTCTGTAATCTATCAAATAGCGGTTCAAAACCCAATGCACGGGTTGTAAAAAACGGGTCAGTAAAATTAAGTATCATAATTAGTCCTCCTTGTTAAGCGACTTTAGAAATGTGTACCTTAAAAAGCATACACTTGTTAATGAGGCAATCCGTTTTGGCATTACCTTCTAATATTACTTATAGTCTTTTATTATTATTTCAACCTTTATTCATTTAAATTGTTAAAATAAATAATAAATAGAACTTATTCTTAATATTAGTGTCAAAACAATATGACTAAAAAATTATCTTTTTCAATATTTTTTCTTTTAATTCCATTTATATTTGGCAATGAAAATGTAGTTTCTGATATAGAAAATGGACAGACATGGATATTAGAAACTAAAAGTAACAAATTTTCGGTTGGCAATAGCAAGGTACTTTATTTTTTTTCAAATGATGCATACAACACGTACCAAGCAAGAAGATTCTCTGACTGGGATAGATTTTCAATAATTAATGGAAAAAATTTAGTTAGACTCAGTACTGGAGATAAGGTTGAAATATTAAATTCAAAACATCATGAAAGGATATATGAAGTAAAGCTTTTAGATGGATTTAACAAAAATAGAAAATATTTTTTAATTAAAGAAGATCTTATTAATGACTTCAAATTAATGGAGCAAGAAAATGAAACATAGAATATATTTATTATTTCTAAGCGTTGTTTTAACATCATCATGTGTCAACAATTCACTTCAGCCTGATGTAGTAAATAGATCAGACGCGCTCAAAGAGCAGTATGTAGTTTTTGGAACTATTTCTGATGTTACTAAAGTTACGATTGAAGGAGACAGAGAGGCGGGGGCTGTAGCCGGTCTTGCAATTGGTGGAGTTGCAGGAAAAAATACTACTGATTCCGAGTTTGAATCAGATATTGCTACATTAGTTGGAGGACTTATTGGTTCTAAGATAGGTTCTGAAATAGGTTCTGCAGCATCAAAAAAAGAAGGCGTCGAACTTCTTATTAAAACTGAAACAGGAAGATTTATTTCTATAATTCAAGAAG
The DNA here is from genome assembly GCA_002169105.1 of Gammaproteobacteria bacterium TMED226. Classification (GTDB taxonomy): domain Bacteria; phylum Pseudomonadota; class Gammaproteobacteria; order Magnimaribacterales; family D2472; genus SAR86A. The sequence goes on from NHJX01000001.1 coordinate 14,471, forward strand.
TAAGTGATTTCTCCTATTCAAAAGGACAAAAAGTTAGAATTATTAAAAGAAATGGTAAATCAAGAGTAATACCGTTTGAATAATGCCAGAGGAACTATATAACCTCATATACAACAAAGCACTTGATTTAATTTCAAGACGAGAACACTCCTTAAAAGAAATAAAAGATAAACTACGGCTTCGTTATAACGAAGCAGATACTATTGAAGAAGTAGTTGATAAGTTAATATCAAATAATCTTGTTAACAACCTAAGATTTGCAGAATTTTATGTGATAAGTAGAAAAAGAAAGGGTTTTGGACCAAAAAAAATATCTTATGAACTTCTTAACAAAGGGATTAATGAATCAATTTCTAATGAAGTAATTCTTAATGAAGGGGGGTGGAAGATTGCAGCAACTAAAGCTTTTAATAAAAAATTTAAGCAAGGACCTTCACAAGATTTCAAGATAAGACAAAAACAAAAAAACTTTCTCCAAAACAGAGGGTTTGGTTTTAAAGAAATCGAATCAGTTTTTACAAATCACATGTTATGATTCTTTGCTATGTCTTATGAGGTTTTAGCTAGAAAATATAGACCAGCAAATTTTGAAGAAGTTGTTGGCCAAGATCATATAATCAAAGCTTTAGTTAATAGCATTGATCAAGAAAAAATCCATCATGCATATATTTTTTCAGGAACTAGAGGCGTAGGCAAAACTACAATTGCCAGAATTCTTGCTAAATGCATGAACTGTGAGAGCAGCACTAAACCAACATCAAAACCATGTAATGAGTGCTCAAATACTATTGAGGTCTCAGCAGGAAGGAGTGTTGATTTTTTAGAAATTGATGCTGCTTCAAATACACAAGTTGAAAAGATTAGAGAATTAATTGAAACAGTAGAATATAAGCCTGCTAAAGGAAGATACAAGATTTATCTTATTGATGAAGTCCACATGCTTTCAACCTCAAGCTTTAACGCACTTCTTAAGACTTTAGAGGAGCCACCACCCCATGTTATATTTATTTTTGCGACGACTAACCCTGAGAAAATTCCTAAAACTGTTCAATCAAGATGTTTGCAACTTAACTTAAAAACCATTGATGAAGAATTGCTTTTTAAACATATAAAGCAAATATTAGAAAAAGAACAAATTAATTATGATGATGAAAGTATTGCCTTGATTGCAAATTCTGCAAATGGGTCAGTTAGAGATGCTCTTACATTCCTTGATCAAGCTATTGCTCATGGAAATGGCAAGCTTTCTCAAAAAGAGGTTAAAGCTTTACTGGGAACAATTGATAACTCGCTATTAATTGAGCTTATAGATTCTGTGATAGATGGAGATGGAAAGAATGTTTTTGATCTATTATCAAAAATTGAAGAATTATCGCCAGAATATGACGCAATTCTTAAGGATATTATTTCTGTTCTTCATCAGATATCACTCCATCAAGTTATTAGAAATTCTAGCTCTGAATCAATTCAAAAAATTGCCAATAAATTAGACAAAGAATTTTGTCAGCTTCTTTATGAGATAGCTATGAATGCTTATTCTAAATTCTCAGTTCATCCTAATCCAAAGGAGGCATTGGAAATATGTTTGTTAAGAATGCTAACCTTTAATCCACTTCAAAAACTTAGTGAAAAAAGTGACTTTAAACAAACCAATTCATCGGAAAAAAAAATTGTAAATGAAGCTAAACCAGAGGGATTAGAAAAAATTTTCAACAAAAATGAACCTAAAGATGAAGCTATTTTTAGTTGCAATGATGATTGGATTAATTTTTTTAATAGAACAAAGATGAGTCCATTTGCTAGAAATTTTTTTTGGAATATGTCTTTTCACCTGTATGAAAAGAATTCTTTGACTTTGATTAAAAATTCAGAGGCTGGAGATATTCCTGAAAATATTTTTTTAGAATTTAAGTCTATCTTAAAGGAGGCTTTTTTAAAAAATATAGAAGTTATAATCCAGTCTGGTAATCCTATTGACTCGCCATTGCAACTAAAAGATCTTGAAAATAAAAAACATCATGATGAAGCGCGTAAATCTATAGATGAGGATATTAATATACAAGATTTTATTAAAAAATTTGATGGAAAAATTAAAACAGATACCATAAAGCCAATTAAATAAAATGAATCAAGATTTAGTTGCTGAGTTAATAAATGCATTGACAATACTTCCAGGAGTTGGGAAAAAGTCCGCTCAAAGAATGGCATTGTATCTATTGGATAGAAACAAAGATGGTGCAAGTATACTAGCTAATACACTCAACAAGGCAGTTGAAAACGTTCAAAGGTGTTCTTCTTGTAGAATGTTAACTTCAAACATCTTATGTAATATATGTTCAGACAAATCAAGAGATGCAAGCAGTATATGCGTAGTTGAAAGTCCTTCCGATGTACTTGCTATAGAATCAACTGGAGGATATAAGGGATCCTATTTTGTATTACTGGGAAGACTTTCCCCTATCGATGGGGTTGGACCAACTGAGCTTGGAATTAATGATTTATTAAAAAGGATTAATTTAGACGGGGTTAAAGAAATAATTTTAGCCACAAGTAGTACAGTAGAAGGAGATGCAACAGCAATCTTTATTAAAGATCATATTAAAAATGCTAAAGTTTCTAGAATCTCTTATGGAATTCCTATTGGAGGCGAGTTAGAGTATGTTGATGGTACAACTATTGCAAGGGCTATAGAGGGAAGGGTAGATATAAATGTCGATTAAATCTGATAAATGGATACAATCCATGTCTGAAGAACATAATATGATAAATCCATTCTCATCTAATCAAATCAGACTAGATGAAGGTGGTAATAAATTAATATCTTATGGTGTATCAAGCTATGGATATGACGTTAGATGTTCAAATGAATTTAAAGTTTTTACAAATATCCATTCCGCTGTTGTAGATCCAAAATCATTTGATGAGAGAAGTTTTGTTGATATTGAATCTGATATATGTGTTATACCGCCTAATTCTTTTGCGCTAGCAAGGACAGTCGAATACTTTAAAATACCACGAAATGTACTTACCATTTGTTTGGGCAAATCAACCTATGCTAGGTGCGGAATAATTGTAAATGTTACTCCATTAGAGCCAGAATGGGAGGGGCATGTGACTCTTGAATTCTCTAATACTACAAATTTACCTGCAAAAATATATGCAGGAGAAGGAGTTGCTCAGATGTTATTTTTTGAATCTGATGAAGAGTGTATGACGAGCTACAAAGATAGGAATGGAAAATACCAAGGACAAACCGGCGTTACTTTACCCAAAGCTTAATATCTCTTTTAATTCTAATGTATTTGTTCGCTCTGGACTAGCATCTATTACTTTAATAAACATATATTCAAGCTCTTTTGCTAAGAAATATTGTACTTTTCTATTACTTCCATTTCTTGATCTTTCTAGAACTAAACACGTATATTCTTTCTTATTAGCTATGCATTTTTCAGTAGCTGTAACCTTATAAGAATATTTCTTAAAGTCACCATTCTCCAAGTCAATGATGTTTAGATCAAACTCTGTTAAGTCATCCATTAAATGAATTCTAATCATTATTTGAGCATTCAGCGGGTCTAAAATAAAATCTAACGGATCTAAATAGCTTTTCCATATAACCTGACCAGTTGAGCTTACTGATTTTTCTAAGTTTTCAAAAAAGACTGATTGATCTCTTTTTAAGAATTTGGGTCTTATTTTAATATCGTAATTTTTTGAAAAAACCCTCTTAGTATCAATATTAAATTTAGATGAAAAATACATACTTGCTAAAAGATTTGATGCATCAAAACTTATTTCATACCCATTAGCATTTTTTTTAAATTCTCTTGTTCCCGTAATAGATATTTCATCAGATATAAATTTATATTTTGCCTCATATTGAGGTAATGCAGTCACATTAATATTCAATATGCATAAAGATAATATAAATAATTTATATTTCATGATATTTTTTATAGATTGGCACATACGTAGGATCAATAGAATCTGAATATTTGAAAACAACCTTCCCATTATCAAGATAAATATTTCCTATGCATATTTCATTTATGATTTCTGGTAATAATAAATGTTCAATTTTATGGATTCTATTAGACAATTCATTAATATTTTCTTCTTTTTTAACATTAATTTCTCCCTGAGCAATTAGAGGACCAGAATCTAACTTAGGTGATACATAATGAATTGAAATTCCATGTAAAGTATTTTTATTTTTTAGAACTTGCTCATGTGTATTAAGTCCTGGATACAAAGGAAGAAGAGAGGGATGAAGATTAATCATTTTTTTGTTAAATTTATTAGTTATTTTTTTACCAAGAACCCTCATAAAACCTGCTAGGACTATTAAGTCTGGATTTAAGTCTTCTAGATTTTTTTCAAGCTCATTATCGAAGTCAATTCTTTTAAGAAAATCTTTATGATTAATAATTTTTACATCTATATTAGATTCTTTCGCTCTTGTAATGCCATATGCCTCAGGATTATTAGAAATAACAGATATTACTTTCCCATAAATGACATTTGAGTTGCATGAATTAATAATAGCTTCTAGATTTGAGCCACTACCAGAAATCAAAACAACTATTCTTTTCATTCTATGCTATGAAAATATTACAGAGTTACTTTTGTTCTTTTCTTTTACTTCACCAATTATAAAGTTTTTAAAATTCATATCAGAAATTTTATTTGAAATATTAACGGCTTCCTCTTTTTCAACAAATAAAACCATACCTATCCCACAATTAAATATTCGATACATATCGTTCATAGATACGTCTCCTTCATTTTTAATCCATTTAAATATTTCTGGCAATTCCCATGAATCAGTTTTTATTTCAACACATAAATTATCTGATATCGACCTTGGCAAATTTTCTGTCAAGCCACCCCCGGTAATATGTGCCATAGAATTAATTTGATATTCATTTATTATTTCTAAAATTAATTTAGGATATAAGATTGTTGGCGTAAGAAGCTTATCAGCAATAGATTTTTTTTCTTCATCAGGTGTTTTTGAATTTTTTAGAATTTTTCTTATTAATGAGTATCCATTAGAGTGAGGACCGCTTGACTCTATTCCTATTAAGATATTCCCAGGGATAGTTTTATTAGCATGGATTATTTTATCTTCATCAACACATCCGACTGAAAATCCGGCCAAATCAAAATTATTATCTACATAATGACCTGGCATTTCAGCAGTTTCACCACCTAGTAAAGCACAACCAGAATTAAAACAAGCATCTGATATACTTTTAATTACCTGAGACGCTTCATCTACAATTAGTTTTGATGAGGCGTAATAGTCAAGAAAAAATAAAGGTTTGGCCCCGCAAACCACCAAATCATTTACACACATTGCAACAAGATCTTGTCCAATACCAGAAAGATTTTTATATTGCTGAGCTAAAGCAACCTTTGTTCCAACACCATCTGTGCACGCAACTAAAACAGGATTATTAAACTCTTGATCAAGTTTATACATTCCTGCAAATCCTCCAATATTACCTAAAACATTTTTGTTATGTGAATTTGATACATTTTTTTTAATCTTTTTAATTAAATCATCACCAGCATCAATATCAACTCCAGCAGATTTGTAAGGATCATTTTCTATAATTTCTTTTGTCATTTAAAATACCTTATATAAACATTGCTGATATGAGATTTATTAAACATAGTATATTTTGCCTTATTATCTTTTCCAATACATCATTTGGAAAGGAGTTTAATGAGCTTTTTACAATTTACGAGTCTATAGAAGATCCATCTAAAATTGAGAAGACTATAAACAATTCATTTAATACAATGATTTATAGACTTAGTGGGGATCCATCCCCATCAAACATATGGAAAATAATTAATGCCGGTAATGTTAGGAAAGATTTTATAAAAAGTTATTCTATTAAGAACATTAATGATCAAAGTTTTTTACAGGTCGATTTCGATAAAGATTTATTAGTTAAAGAATTCAATGAACTATCTATTCCTGTATTAGGTAATTCGCGCCCAGTTATATTATTTTTGATAAATATTGATTCGGGTTCCAAAAAGCCTTATCTATTAAAAGACTCAGAATCAAATTATGAAATTGACAGCCTTATAAAAGAATCCCTCAAGGACATTGCCTCTTCTAGAGGCATATTTTTAGAACTTCCTGAGCCCGATCTTCAGGAAATTACTTCACTGGATAATTATTCAAAATTAATTAATTCAAATAGTTTTATATCTTCACAACATAGCTCAACTGAGGTTGTTGAAATTAATATTACAAAAATAGGTTTAAAGGAATGGTCTGTGAATGGAGATTTTAATTTTATTTACAATGGGGATGAATTTAATATGATCTTTTTGCAAGAATTTAACAAATTTATTAACCAAATAGTCAATCAAATTTTAAAGAAGAATCTCATAGATATATCAAAAGAAAGTTTGATTAATATATCTGTAGCCAATATTAACAACTATGATGACTACAAAAAATCTAGAGAAGTTTTTCAAAGATTAGTAGCAACTAAAGATATAGAAATTAGCAAGTTTGAATTTAATAAAATTTCATATCAAATAAATATTTATGGTGATTTTAAATCCTATATTAATGAAATGAATGAAAATAATTTTATAGAAATAAATAATATTTTATATGATAGTAATACCATGAACCTGAATTTTAGAAGATGAGTAGATATTTTATATTTATCCCCAATTTACTTTCTTTAATAAGAATTGGACTTGTTTACCCAATCTTAAATAATATTTTTTTAGGTAATTTTGAGGTAAGTATTATTTTATTCGTAATTGCCGCACTTACAGATGCGCTTGATGGATTTCTAGCTCGAAAAATGAACTGGCAAACAGATCTTGGAGTTATTCTTGATCCAGTGGCTGATAAAGTGCTTTTATCAGGAACAATATTTATTTTTTGGCTAAATAACTTTATACCGTTTTATATTTTTATTATTTTTATTGCTCGAGATATTATGATTCTTTTAGGGGCTGCAATCCAAATGTCAGTTATTGAATCAAATACACCTCTTCCAAATTATTTGGGTAAATTAACAACAGGAACTCAAATAGTTTATATAGGAATAATTTTTTTAAAAGAGATATTTAAATTTAACTTTTCTTTGCATGCACTTGATATATTAATAATTCTTATTAGCGTAATAAGCCTTTTTGTATATGCTTATAATTGGTTTAAAGATATCAAGATTTATCATAATGAATAATCCTCAACAACTTACTTTTCCATGGAGCAAACCAAGCAGAGCTTCATTTAATCATTTTTTTATGGAAGATATAAATTCTGGTGTTAAAGATGCTTTGCTTGAGCTAGATGACCTTTTTTTATATGGAATACATGAAACTGGCAAATCATTCCTCCTTCAATCAATATGTAATTATTATGCATCTAATAAAAAATCAGCTTTATATATCCCCATCAAAGAGGTTAAAGTATATGGCACAAATTTTTTAGATTCATTAGAAAATTTAGATTTAATATGCATAGATGATATTGATTTAATTGCTGGAGATAATGAATGGGAGATAGCAATATTTAACTTAATAAATAGCTGTTTAATTTCAGAATGCAGATTGATTTTTGCTTCAAATTTAAATCCTTCTACGATTAATTTTAACCTTATAGATTTGATATCAAGAATTAAAAAGGTTGATCATATAGAAATTTTTCCTGTCAGCTCAAATAAGATACCTGAGGCTATAAAATTTGTTGCAGATTTAAGATCAATAAACCTAGGCGATAAAGAAATTAAATATTTAACGACACACTCTAAAAGAAATATGTCAGACTTAGTAAATATAATCAACAAGCTCGATAATCTTTCATTGCAGTTAAAAAGAAAAATTACTATTCCTTTAATAAAACAACTTATTTAGTTGCAATATACTCGCACTCAAAACAATACACAGCTACATTTATTTTTTTGTTAGGATTAATAAATCCGTAATGCGTATTTAGAAATTTTATTAACATTTGACCTTGATTATTAAGATCTATTTTTGCATCAAGATTTTTAAGAAGTTCTGAAATAAACATATCAAAGGGATCCAACTCTTTTGCATATGAAATAGTTTTAAAGTCATCTATACCTGCAATATTTGCAGCTGATTCAATAGCGTCATCTATGTCACCAATCTTATCAACTAAACCTAGTTGAAGAGCCTTGTCGCCAGACCATATTCTTCCACCAGCAATAGACAGAATCTCTTTGTATGGCATTTTTCTATTTTCTGCGACTTTAGAAACAAACTTGTTATAGGTGTTATCAATGCTGGCTTGTATTGAATTTTTTACATAATCAGGCATTGGCAACCTTTCATCCCATTCACCCGCCCTTGTAGAGCTAGTGCCATCTACTTGAATACCTGCCCATTCATAAATACCATCTAGGGTAGGGACAATTCCATATACTCCAATAGATCCTGTTAATGTTTCGGGTTTTGCCCATATTTCATCAGAATGAGTGGTAACCCAGACACCACCAGATGCAGCTATATCACCCATAGAAGAAACTATAGGTCTTCCTGAAGATTTAAATTCGTTTAAAGCATTTGTTATTAATTCACTCGCCCAAACATCGCCACCAGGACTATTAACTCTCAGAACCAAAGCTTTTACAGAATCATCTTTAATAGCATTTCTAATGTTGGTGACAATTGTATCTGATCCTGCAACGTTAAATGATGCTTCTCCTGTAACTATTGTTCCTTCAACATTAACAATAGCAATCAGATTATTTGACTCATTTTCTTTCTCTTCTATTTCAATTGTTGATAAATAATCATAAATTGAAATTGAATCAGGAAGATTATTTGGATCTTCATCTTCATTTGGAAATTCTTCATACATCCAACTTCTTAAATCTTCTCGTGTAACTACCATATCAACTAAACCCATATTGAGAGCAATTTGTGCAGGTTCAGGGGTTTCCATACTAAGTTCCCAAAGAGAATCACCATAATCTTGAATAGTGCCTATTGGTAGATTTCTTCCATCTTCCATCATTGCAGTCATCTTTGACCATAATGGATTAGCAAATTCATTCCATGCAAGCTTATCTTCTTCAGACATTGAATTTCTTGTGTAAGGCTCTGGACCGCTTTTAAAATCGCCAGCAACAAAAATATGATAATTAAGATTAACATTCTCATATAAATCTTTGTAGAATTCCCTTTTTCTTGAAAAACCAAAAGCAGAAATGCCGCCATATTCATTAATCATTAAGGTATCTGCTTGTGAACTAATCAGATATGCACTATTCCCATAGTCTTCTGCATAAGCAACCACTCTCTTATTATTATCCCTAATATTTTTTACCGCATTTGCAATCTCAAATGCAGAAGAAAAAACCATACTAAGTTCAGAAACATTTATATAGATAGCAGAAAGAGAGTCATCCTCTGCTGCAGCATTTAAAACCTTTAAAAGATCATCAAGTTCATGTTGTTCAACATCTCCTGCACCCAGAAGTAGAGAATCAAAAGATGGTGAACCGCTTATTTCAGAGTCAACAACAACCCCGATAGGCTTGAACCACAATATTTTATCTTGTTTATCTATGCCTTCATCTGATGAAAATATGGATCCTATTCCACCAAGAATAGAAAATGTAATAACAATCAAAATTAATCCTGTAAAAGTATTAACGATTATTTTTCTTGTTAGAGTTAAAAATTTGTCTGCTTTAGACCACAATGTTTTAGGTTTATTCATAAAAATTCCTTAAAATATTTTTTTCTTTCAAAATGTAACGTAAATTTATCATCATTTTTATGAGAAGTAACAGTTACACATAAAAAAGCAATATCCAAAATGGACTTTGATAATATGCTATATGTGTGGCCATGTAAATGTATTTTAGTTAATACTCTTGATAACTCTTGGACCAAACATTATATGTATAAACAAAGTACATATCGACACCAATTCTAGTATGTCTATCCAATATGGATTAGTTACGAATACCCTTAATGAAGAAAATAAAAAGTAAATTATTAAGAAGAAACAGAACCACTGGTATGATCTAATCATAAGCTTATTAATAAAAAAATAAAAAATTAATAATGGAACTATCCAAAAAATAAATAATATAATTTCAATTCTGTCTTGAATGACATTAGAAAATTTAATTAAAAAGAGAGACATAAATAACAGATTAGTTAATAATTTATACTGACTAATATTAAGCATTAATCTTATTTATCAATTTAGCAATCCGCTCACCTGATTTTTTAGCAATATGATATTCATCTCTTGAAAGTTCATTGGAAGAATTAAAATTTTCAACATGCGAAGGGCCGTAAGGCGTTCCTCCAGATTTAGTTTGATTTAGCTCATCAAAAGAATATGGAACACCAGAGATAATCATTCCGTGATGGAGCATAAATGTATGCAGATTAAACAATGTTACTTCTTGTCCTCCATGCATTGAACTACTTGATGTAAAGGCTATACCAGGCTTATCTTCTAATGCATTAGTTGCCCAAAGATCTCCTGTAGAGTCTATAAAATACTTTAATGGAGCAGCCATTGATCCAAAGCGAGTAGGCGATCCAATAGCGAGACCTTTACAGTTAATTAGATCATCCTTAGTACAATAAATTTCTCCGGAATCAGGAATGTTAGAACCACTCTTGTCGTCTTGGGTTGGTATCTTTGGGACTGTTCTAAGTTTTATATTTAAATTTTGCTCTTCTGCACCATCGGCTATAGCATGAGCAAGATTTTTAACTGATCCCGAAACAGAATAAAATAATATTAATAAAAAATTCTTTTCCATATTTACTTTTTAACTATTAATTATATTATGTATGCGTGAAGAATAAGATTATACAACTTTTATCTGTGCTGCTACTTTTAAGTTGTCAAAATAATGACATTGAAGTTTTTAATGGCTCTGACACAAGCATATCTAAACTTAATGGAAGCTGGATTGTTATTAATTATTGGGCAGACTGGTGTGCACCTTGCATCAAAGAAATACCTGAATTGAATCAGTTTGCAGAAGAAAACAAAGATATAAAAGTTTATACTTTCAATTTTGATTATCTTGATGTTGATGACCTTGAGCCAATTGCAAAAAAGTTTAATATTTTAGTTCCTTCATTGATAACTCATCCAAGAGATATTTGGGGTATTAAAACCCCTCCAGCAGTTCCAGCAACCTTCTTTATTAATCCAAAAGGAGAATTATCACTTTCATTATTTAGACCGCAAACAAAAGAAGAATTAAATACAATAATGTCTGAACTAAAGAATACTTTGTAAAAAATTATCCTGAATAATTGATTCTGGGTTTATTCTGATTTTATTTAAATATACAGTCCAATGAAGATGAGGGCCTGTTACTCTTCCTGTCGAGCCTACTTCGCCTACTTTTTGACCTTTCTCTATAAACTGATTTTCATTTACATTAATCATAGATAAATGGCTATATGAAGTTAATAATCCATGACCATGATCAATTATCATGTATTTACCAGCATAAAAAAAATTTCCAATTAAAATAACACGTCCTTTTTCAGGGGCCACTATATCTGTTCCAGAAACAGCAGCAATATCTAAGGCAAGATGAGGTGATCTTGGTGAGTCATTAATGTATCTTCTTTTACCATATTGGCTTGAAATTATTCCTTTTACTGGTTTTATAAAATTAAAGTCAGATTTCATATCTCTAGAATAAGTATTTATTGCTTTTTTAATAATTTTTGATTCTCTTATAGCTCTTTGAGAATCTTCAGAACTAAGGTTGACCATAGATGTATTGGTGATGGTAATTCTTGATTCTCCAAAATCTTTTTCTTTAATAAGAATATCACGATCATTAACTTTAATAGTTTTACCTTGTTTATTAAATGGTAGAGGTATTAATTCATATGAATCCCCATCTATTTTTATAATAAGATTTGAGGAGATTTCTTGATTTTCAACTTTTAGAGCATAAATCTCGCCAGGGTATCCCGATAACTCTGCTAAAATATTTAAAGGGTTTATAAGAAAGACAATTAAAGCTATAGCGTGAATTTTATTCATTTTTTTTTATTACTTCTATGTCAAGAGAACCTTTACTTAACCTTGCTTTAAGAACTTCTTTATTAGCAACTTCGTTTGAAGATTTCACTGCTAAACCCTTATTGTTTAATATAATTGCATAGCCTCTATCCAGAATGGATAAAGGATTTAGTATTTCGATATTTTTAAAGAGCTTTTCAACTAAACTTCGTTTAATTTTTAGCCTTTCATTTAATAACTTATGTAAATTATTAAATATCAAATCAATCCTCTCTTCAATTAGATGTAGTTTTGTAATAGGGTTTTTGTTTGAAAAAGATGAAGTAAGCATCTTAATTTTATTAGACTTATTACTTAATATTATTTTTTGATTTTGTTGAAGTCTTATATCAAGATTATCAAGACGTTGTGATTTTTCCCTCAAGAGAGTGATAGGGCTTTTGAGTCTTGTATTATTTAAATTAATAACTTGTTTTAAGTCATCAAAAATATTAATAATATTTTTATGAAGTCTTATTTTATTGTCTTGTATTTTATCCATAAATTGAAAATTAAACTCTGTAACTAATTCTGCAGTTGCCGTAGGTGTCGGGACTCTTATATCTGAAACAAAATCACAAATTGTAAAATCAATTTCATGCCCAACTCCGGATATAGTTGGGATAGGAAATGAATAGATTTCTCGTGCTAATTCTTCATTATTAAAACACCATAAATCTTCTATAGATCCTCCGCCTCTAGATAGGATTACGACATCTATTTTGTTATCAGGATTGACCTCATTAAAATTAATAATTCTATTTAATGCTTTTATAATAGAAATATGAGCATTATCTCCTTGAACAGTTGCTTCGCTTAAAGTTATTTGAGAACTTGGACTCCTTCTTTTAAAAGTAGAAATGATATCTTGAAAAGCAGCTGTTGAAGGGGAAGTCACAATACCAACATGTTTAGGACAAGACGGTATTTTTAATTTCTTGTTATTATCAAATAAACCTTCTTGATCAAGCTTTTTTCTTAAAGCTTCAAACTTCTGCATTAAATTTCCTGACCCGGCAGGCTCTATACTTTTTACAATTAGCTGATAATCTCCTCTAGGGACATAAATGCTAACCTGTCCTCTTAGAACGCATTGATCCCCATCCTTTGGTAAAAAATTTAATTTGATATTTTGATTTCTGAACATTGCGCACCTTATGGCACCTTGTTCATCTTTAAGCGTAAAATAAATATGACCTGAACTAGGTTTTGATAAATTTGAGATCTCACCAATAACGGAGATATTATTAAAATTATTTTCTAATAAATATTTAGCAGATTTGTTTAACTCACCTACTGAGATAATTTCATCGTTCTGAATTACAATATTATCAACCATTTTTAAAGTATAACTTTATGAAAAATAATTTTCACCGAACAAATTATTTTCTTGTTTTAGCATTTGGAGCGATGTTAATTGGCTTCGCACCAATTTTTGTTAAATTCAGCATACTTTCATCTTCAGCAATAACTTTTTATAGAATGTTTTTAACCCTTCCTTTTTTATTTATCCTTAATTACATGCTTTATAAAAAAATTAAATTTAAAGTGAATAACAAGAAAACTATTTTATATGCTGCATTTGCTTCCTTGGCATTTACAACTGATTTAACTTTATGGCATTACAGCATGGGTATAACTTCAGTATCTAATGCAACTATTATAGTTAACTCAGCTCCAATATTTGTAGCCATTTTGTCATTTATAATATTTAAAGAAAAACTTTCTAAAGGATTTATTTTGTCTTTCTTAATTACTTATATAGGAATTATCGGATTAATCTATTTTTCAAATAACTATAGCAATGGAAAATTTTTAGGTGATATTTTATGTTTGGTTGCAGCCTTTTTTTATGGAATTTATTTGCTTATCATTGCAAAACTGGGAAAAGAAAAATCAATAAATATAATTTTTTATACTACACTTTTTTGCTGTATTTTTTCAATCATACCAATGATGATTCAAGGCGGAGCTATGATCCCATCTTCAAAATTTGAATGGGGGAATTTGTTATTACTAGCCGTTCTATGTCAGCTTGGTGGTCAATATTTTATAACTCATGGTATTGGAAAGATATCTGCATCTGATGGTTCAATAGGGTTATTAATGCAACCAGTAACAGCTACAATCCTTGCTGCGTTGATCTTTAGTGAAATTCTTAATTTTATTCAGATTATTTTTATTTTAGTGACTATGCTAGGCATTTACCTTGCAAGAATTAATCTCTCAAATGATCGATATAAACAAACGCAATAATTATGTTATTTTTTTCTAATAATAGTATTATTACCACCTTTAATTATTATTTAATTAGAAAAGGGTGATTAGCTCAGTTTGGTAGAGCATCTCGTTTACACCGAGAGGGTCGGCAGTTCGAACCTGTCATCACCCACCATTTAGGTTGAACTTTTATATA
>NHJX01000002.1 GCA_002169105.1 Gammaproteobacteria bacterium TMED226
ACAAGCGGGAATATTGCAAAGGACCATAATGCAGTTAAGACGGCTCCCAACATAAAAATTCCTTTTCTCCCATGTCTATCTGAATAAGATGAGAATATAAATAGCATTGGGATCATTATTGCTGAGGCTATCAAAACGGCAGATAGCATTTGGTCTCTTTCCATATCAGCGCTAGTAACACCATACGCAAGCATAAATGCTATTAGAATATAAAACGTTACTTGAACAGATAGAAAAGCGCCTGCTGCTAGAGTAATAGTCATTGGATATTTTTTTAATGCTCCAGTAATAGGTGAATTTTTAATTACATTAGCGTCAGTATTTTGGTCTTTTCTTAGGGATTTTAATTCCTGAAAGGCTTTAGTATCTTCCATGGTCAATTGAATATACATACTAATCCCAATAAGGATTGCGCTTGCTAAAAAGGGTATGCGCCAACCCCATGAATAAAATGATTCTTCAGATACAAGCGAACTTGTAACAATAAATGCAAGATTGGCTAAAATTACACCAATTGGAACGCCTGCCTGGGCATAAGCTCCATAGAAACCTCTTTCATCTGAAGGAGCACTTTCTGTGACTAAGAGCATTGCTCCTCCCCATTGGCCTCCGACGGCAAGACCTTGAGCAAATCTTAAAATAGTTAAAAGGATAGGAGCTGTAACTCCAATCATTGCATAAGTTGGAAGCATTCCAATTAATGTTGAAGCTATTCCCATTAACATCAATGCAGCTACTAGAGTTTTTTTTCTTCCAACTTTATCTCCAAAGTGTCCAAAAAGAATCCCCCCAATTGGCCTTGCTATAAAGCCTGCTGCGAAAGTCAATAAAGACAATATTAGTGCAGTAGATTGAGGCATTTCACCAAAGAATGCAGTAGGAAAAATTAGAGCTGCTGCTGCTCCATAAAGAAAAAAATCATACCATTCAATACTAGTGCCAGCTAAAGCTGTCAGAGCGACCTTTCTCATATTAGATTGAGAGCTTAAACCTTTAGTTGCTTCCAGAGTCATTAATATAAGCGACTAAATATAAGCGCTTGTTGATGTCATTACTTTTGCAGTAATCTCCATCACTTTCTTCGTTGGAGTCTCTAATTCCTCCGCACCAGATGCATTAGCTTGACCTGCATGAAGGTCTTCATCAGCCT
This sequence comes from Gammaproteobacteria bacterium TMED226, assembly GCA_002169105.1. Lineage (GTDB taxonomy): Bacteria > Pseudomonadota > Gammaproteobacteria > Magnimaribacterales > D2472 > SAR86A. The sequence goes on from NHJX01000002.1 coordinate 1,151, forward strand.
GCATAGTCTTTAAGATTTCAATTGTTTCTTTATCTTTTTGAGAAACTTTATTTAAATGTTTTTGAAGGTGTTTAACGACTTGCTTTTCAGTTTCTTCAACAAAACCAAGACTTGTTTTTTCCCCCATTGCTCCAAATATAGCCCCAATTGTAAAAGAACCCGCATACCATATAGGATTTAATAGAGAGCTCATACCTTCAAGCTCATCTAATCTTTTTTTACACCAGACCAAATGATCTGTTTCTTCATCCCCAGCCTGTATCAAATGTTCCTTTACTTCTGGGTCCTTACATACAAAAGCCTGACCACGATAAAGCGCTTGAGCAGCGACTTCACCAGCATGATTAATTCTCATCATTTGTATAGAAAGTTCTTTTTCTTTTGTTGTTAATTCTTCTCTGTTTTTTTCAATTGGATCTGGGGGATATTTCCTTTCTGTTCCAGTTTTTTTATCCGATAAAGTTTTTAAAGCAATATCAAACTCATTAACAATGTTATTAAAAATACTCATTTAATTCCTTTAAAACCAATATCTTTTCTATGAAAAGCTCCATCAAATTCTACTTTTTGAACTAGATTATATGCATTTTCTTGAGCTTCTTTCAAATTATCTCCCAAGGCAGTGGCGCAGAATACTCTTCCCCCATTAGTTATTATTTTTTCATCCTCATACCTTGTACCAGCATGAAAAAGTTTTGTATCACTATTGTTGTGTTCAGTAATATTGATCTCTTTGTTCGACTCATAGCTTTCAGGATAACCTTCAGAGGCTATAACTACTCCGCATGAATGTTTTTGAGTCCATTCAATAGAGTACGAATCAAGCGTATCATTAATAGCAGCCATACAGAGATCAACTAAACTAGAATTCAATCTAAGAAGGATTGGCTGAGTCTCAGGATCTCCAAATCTACAGTTAAATTCTAGGACTTTTATTTCATCATCTTTAATCATTAAACCAGCATATAGAAAACCAAGGTATGGCGAACCTTCCTTGATTAATCCTTGCATAGTTGGATACATAACTTCATCAAGAATTTTCTGATTAATATATTCTGTGACTATTGGAGCAGGTGAGTATGCGCCCATCCCACCAGTATTTAATCCAACATCTCCATCACCAACTGCTTTATGATCCTGGCTAGTAGCAAGAGGAATTATTTTATTTTTACTCACCACGGCTATAAATGATGCTTCTTCACCTTCAAGAAAATCTTCGATAACAGCCCTGTTACCAGCAGACCCAAATGCCTTATCTTTGAATATACTATTAAGAGCATTTATCGCCTCATCTTTATTTGAACAAATAATAACGCCTTTACCTGCTGCCAAACCATCTGCTTTTACTACAGTTGGGTAATTGATTTTTTCAAGATGACTCACAGCCTGATCGAAATCTTCAAAAGATTTATAACCAGCTGTTGGAATATTATATTTAACGAAAAAATCTTTTGAAAAAGTTTTAGAGCCTTCAAGTTGAGCTGCATTTTTTGAGGGTCCAAAGGCATTAATACCCTTACTTTGAAGAAAATCAGTTAACCCCATAACTAATGGTTGTTCAGGACCTATAATCACGAGCCCAATATTTTTTTCGATGCAAAAACTTTCAATTGCTTCAAAATTATTTGAATCAATATCAATGTTACTTATTTTTTTTTCAAGATGTGTTCCAGCATTTCCAGGACAAACAAAAACATTTTTTACCGAATGATCCTGGGCAGATTTCCATGCCAGGGCATGTTCTCTTCCTCCAGACCCTATTATCAATACATTCATTAATGTCTAAAATGCCTCGTTCCTGTATAAACCATGGCGATATTGTGTTCATCTGCTGCAGCAATTACTTCTTCATCTTTTATTGAGCCACCAGGTTGAATAATTGCAGTTATGCCGCTTGCTGCTGCTTTATCAATACCATCTCTAAATGGAAAAAAAGCATCAGATGCCATTACAGCATTCTTGACCTCCAACCCTTCTTCTTTAGCTTTTAGATTGGCTATTTCAGCACTGATAACTCTGCTCATTTGTCCTGCACCAATTCCAATTGTTTGTTTATTTTTAACGTAAACAATTGCATTACTTTTTACAAATTTAGCTACCTTCCATGCAAACATTAAGTCATTTAGCTCTTTATCAGTAGGTTGTTTTTTAGTAACGCATTTTAGTTCGTCAAGGCTAACATTTTTTAAATCATCATCTTGAATAAGAATTCCACCAGAGACTTTTTTAATTGTTCCTAGGTATAGGTTATCTTGTTCTAAATCAACCTTAAGAACTCTGACATTTTTTTTATTAGAGAATTCTTTAATAGCTTCTTTTTCATAATCAGGTGCAATCACAACCTCAACAAATTGGCGATTATTAATTTCTTTTGCAGTGGTTAAATCAACAGGGTTATTAAAGGCTATAATGCCACCAAAAGCAGAAGTTGGATCGGTTTTAAAAGCAAGATCATAAGCGCTATAAATTGAATCACTTTCTGCAACACCACATGGATTAGCATGCTTTACTATTACACATGCTGGACTAGTAAATTCTCTTACGCATTCCCATGCAGCATCAGCATCTACAATATTGTTATATGAAAGCTCTTTGCCTTGCAAAATATCTGCATTAGCTATGTTTTTATGTTTTAAATTTTTAAAAGTAAATAATGAAGCAGTTTGATGTGGATTCTCACCATACCTCAAATCAGAGCTTTTTTTGAAATCATAATTATGAATTGATTTAATATTTTCCTCTTCAAGATATAAAGAAATAGATTTATTGTAATCAGCCATAATTGAAAAAACTTTTTGAGATAATCTTTTTCGAGATTCATAAGAGATTCCATTATCATCATCCCACTCATCAATAAGCTCTTGATAATCATTTGGGTCTGAAACAACAACCACATCTTGAAAGTTTTTTGCCGCCGCCCTTATCATCGTAGGACCACCTATATCTATTTTTTCTATAGCCTCTTCGAAAGAACATCCATCTTTAATAGTTTCTTGAAAAGGGTATAAATTAACAATTACTAAGTCAATTGGCTCATATCCTTTTTCCTTAAGGATATCCATATCAGAATCTCTTCTTGCAAGAATGCCTGCATGTATTTTGGGATGGAGAGTTTTTACTCTTCCATCCATCATTTCATCAAACCCTGTAAACTCTGATACTTCAATAACATCTGGTGTAATCTCTTTTATAGCCTTATAAGTGCCTCCAGTTGAAAGGATTTTGATTTCTTTTTTAACAAGAAAATTAACAATATTACTTAGATTTCTTTTATCAGATACGCTTATTAAAGCTGTCTTAGGTTCTACTATACTCATTGGCTGATATTATATTTTTTTAATTTGGTTCGTAAGGTTGTTCTATTAATACCAAGAATTTTTGCTGCTTTAGATTGGTTATTATTTGAAAATTTCATGACACTGTTCAAAAGCGATGGCTCTACTTCATTTAGAACTAACTGATAGACATTAATCGGGGTATGTTTTTGATCCAGTTGATTGAAATATCTTTTCATGGCTTTTCTAACCTCATCTTTTAATGGTTTTTTTGAATAGCTATCAAAAGATTTTTTTTTATTTTTCAAAATAGATTCTTATACTAAAGAGGTCTAAGTTTACAGTTGTTTAAAAATTGCTCAATAGATTACTTAAAGATTTATATAAGTTTTTTTATTACCTTCTATAAGAAAAGACTCAATCTTTTGATTTTTTATAATTATTTGGATTACTGAAGTGTAATCTGGATAAAAGTACAAAAGGGTTTCAGAAGAAGTTAATTCACTTATAAGAGCATTTATAACCATAAAGTGTGTAAATATTATGGAGTTATTTTTAGCATTAATTGATGCATCAAAGATTTTCTTATTCCATACTTTTACGTATTGAGGCAATTTATCCTTCTTGGTATCTATGATTTCTTTAAGCCATAACTGTTTTTTATCTAGGGCAATATTTTGGGCTGGAATTTCTATAAAGCTTTTATCAAGTTCAATTTTTTTGTTAAACCTGTTAGCTAGTGGTTTTGCTGTTTCTATGGCCCTTAACTTAGGGCTTGAAATAAAAGAATAATTTTTAAGATCTTGAAGATCATCATGCTTTATTAAATTTTTTGCTTGCAATATACCCTTATCACTTAAGCCAGGATCTGGATGATTGCCCCAAGCATTGGCTGCTTCACCATGCCTAATAAATATAAGTTTAATCTCTGACATTTATTTTCCAGCTATAGCTATAATGATAGTGTGAGAATGCATAGAGTATATTGTAAATCGGTATCTGAATCTAATAAGAAGTTTTTAATAGATGAATCTCAATCACATCATTTAATTAAAGCTTTGCGTATCAAAAAAGATAGCTTAGTAGAAATTTTTGATGGTAAAGGTAAGTCAGCGGAATGTAAGGTCATTAAACTATCAAGAAAGATATGTGAAGTTGAGAGAGTTGGCATATTAAAATCTGATATCTCTCCAAAAAGAATACTCACAACAGTAATCCCAGTTATTAAAAAGAGTAATTTTAATTTCATGATTGAAAAGCTTGCTGAAGTGGGCGTAAATAAATTTATCATCTATAGACCAGACCTTGCAGATCAAAGTGTTGCAAAGAAAGATCTTACGAGAATGATTAAAAAGTCCTCTGAAATTATTATTAATGTGTCAAAACAGTGTGGAAATAATTTTCTACCAGATATTGAAGAATCAAAGTCACTAAATGAGGCAATAAAACTATTAGAGAGTAACAATCAGGTATATATATTTGACACCGAGGCTTCTGAGTATTTTAATCAACAAGAGTTAGGAATAAATTCCTCAGTAACAATTATTACAGGTCCAGAATCTGGCTTTTCAGATAATGAGCTTAAATTAATAGATATGCAAAATATTAAAAAAAGGTACTTAGGTGAAAATATTTTAAGGGCTGAGACAGCCCCCATATTCGTGTCTTCATTAGTTAAAAATCATTTTGGTAAAATTTAATAACAATGGATAAGGTGCTTTTTATTACAGATACCTATAAGGATTTAAATATTAAGAAAGATACTTCAATATTAATGATTGAAGAGGCAATAAAGCATAAGTTTAACGTTTTCCAATGTGAGATAAATGATTTATTTGTCAAGGATGGCATTGTTTATGCAAGTTCTCGAAATATTATTTCTGCCGGATTAACTCAAGTCGAAAGTATTCTAAAAGAAGATCTAAAAGTATCTGATTTTAGATTTTCTTTTATGCGTAAAGACCCCCCAGTAGATGAGAATTATGTAAATGCTCTTCATCTCCTAGGGCTTGCTGAAAAGCAAGGAGCGATTATCTTCAATAGACCAAATTCAATTAAAGAATTTAATGAAAAAGTTTTTGCATTACATTTCAAAGAATATATACCCCATACCTTATTAACTTCTAAGATAAACAAGATAGAAAGTTTTTTTGAATCACATCAAGAAATTATAATTAAACCGCTTGATGGTATGGGCGGTGCTTCAATATATAAGATTGATGATCTCAATGAAGAAAATATATCAATATTAAATGAGATGACAAACTCAGGAAAAACTCAGATTATTTGTCAGGAATTTATTGAGGATATTTATGACGGAGATTTTAGGATTTTGATTATCCATGGGAAACCTTTCCAAAAAACATTGGCAAGAATTCCACAGGGCGGTAGTTTTAAGGGTAATTTAGCTGCGGGAGGAAAGGGTGTTGCTAAAGATATTTCAGACTTCCAAAGAAAAGTAGGAGAGGAAATAGGAAATTTCTTAATAAAAAAAGGTATAAATTTTGCAGGTGTCGATATTATTGGAGAATATTTAACTGAAATAAATATCACTAGCCCAACTTGCGCAAGAGAAATACTTGATCAAACAGATATCAATCCTATAACAGAATATTTTCAAAAGTTATGATTTCAACGCAATCACCACCTCAAAATACTAGTAAGAGATCATTAACTTTTAATAAATCATTCATGATCTCAGTCTGTATCCATGTTCTACTAATCTTTGGAATTTCTATAACTTCTTATTACAAACTGCCTATATTTAATGAGTCTCCAATTATCAATGTTAAATTTGCTAATTCTAGCCAGGACTTTATGACAAATGTATCTATTGGAGATATAAAGAGTTCAACTAAAGATATCCCTTCAGACGAATTTGGCAACATCCAGGCATCAAAAAATTCTTCACAGTCCTTTAAGATAAAAAAACTTCAAGCTAATTCTGTTGTAAATTCTGAAGAAGCAGTTTATTTAAATTTATGGCAAAGAAAAATAGAAATGACTGGAGATAAAATAATTTTAAATAAAAGAAATTCTCTAAATGGCAAAGTGCAAATTATGGCAACAATAGATATGTATGGAAACTTAATTAACTCAAAAATTTTGATTTCTTCAGGTGATAGCCTTATTGATAATATGGCTATAAGCATCTTGCAAGAGTCTGCTCCTTTCGCCCCGTTTAATGAAGGTATGTTTAATGAATATAGTGTCTTGGAGATTGTTAGAGACTGGAACTTTTCATCTAATTAAATGCAAATAGTTGCCTTTGATTTTGGAGAAAAAAAGATAGGTGTTGCTGTAGGACAGACTGCAACATGTACTTCTTCTCCTCTACAAGTAATTTTTAATAAAAATGGTAAAGTAAACTGGTTCGAAATTAGTACTTTATTGGATGAATGGCAGCCAGATCTTATTATCGTTGGTAAGCCACTCAATATGGATGGAACTGATAGCGAGATAATGAAAAAAGTTGAAAAATTTCATAAAAAGCTTCGAGACCTTTATGATGCAAAATTTGAATATATTGATGAAAGATTGACCACCTTTGAGGCAAGACAAATTCTTAAAGAAAATAAGACAGATGAGGTTGATGCTAATGCCGCAAAAATATTGATAGATAATTGGTTTGAGATTAATAAAAAATAGTTATGTACATACCTGATACATTTATAGAACGCCTAATTAATTCAGTAAATATTGTCGAAGTTATTCAAAAACGAAGACAAGTTGAAAGAAGAGGCGGAGCATATATGTGCAAATGTCCTTTCCATAAAGGTGGTGAAGAAAACAATGCTTCTATGAAAATTTATGAAGAGACAGGCACTTATCATTGTTTTACCTGTAAAGAGACAGGTAATGCCATTACTTTTTTAAAGAAACATGACAACCTAGATTTTTTGGAGGCCGTAGAACTATTGGCATCTTATGTTGGTATGGAGATTCCCAAACAAGAAAAAAGTGCTGCGGTTACCAAGTCAACTAATATTAATAATAAAGCCGCAGAAATTTTTTATACACAACTTAAAGATGAACATGGTAAGAACACAATTTCTTATCTGAAGGACAGAGGCATATCTGGAGAAACAGCTAAATTCTTCAATTTAGGTTATTCAAGCGCGGGAAATCCGAGTCTAAATGAAAAGTTATCAAAAGAATTTAATCAGGACGAGCTGAATGAATCCGGCCTGTTTGGTACAAATGATAATGGAGAGTTTTATGATAGATTTAGAGATAGGTTAATGTTCCCGATAAGAAATATTAAAGGTCAGTGCATAGCATTTGGTGGTAGATTATTGGTCGATAAAGAAAATCAAGCTAAATATCTTAATTCACCTGAGACAAAGACTTACAAAAAAAAGTATGAACTATATGGTTTATATGAAGTAAGACAAATAAACAAAAGACCTGACTCAATTTTTGTTGTTGAGGGTTATATGGATGTCATTGGTCTTTTTCAACATGGAGTTAAAAATGCAGTTGCATCATCTGGAACTGCATTTACTCAAGAACAACTTAGAAAGATCCTTAATTATACCAATACAATCTATATCGTCTTTGATGGCGATGAGGCTGGTCTAAAAGCATCATGGAGAACGGTTGAGAATGCAATGTCTTTGCTTAGAGAGGACACTAGAATTAGTTTTATTTTTTTAAAAGAAGGTGAGGATCCAGATAGTTTTATAAAAGATAACGGAAAAGAGGCATTTTTTAGTTTGGCTAAGAACTCAAAATCCTTTTCTGATTACTTTTTTGAAACCGTTAAGTCTCAAGATGATCTATCTTCAATTGAAGGAAGGACTGTAGCAGCAAAATTTGCATTACCACTCATCAGAGCTATTTCTAATGAGACTTTAAAACAAGCTTATATAAATGAAGCAACCAATGTTTGTGATTTAGATTTTGCTAAATTAATTCAAGGAAATGAAAGTAAGCAGAAATTTAACATACCTCAAAAAGAGGAAGTAGTGGTTGATACAAGATCCATAATGAAAAAATCAGTTTTAGGTATTTTTATGGGCTTAATTCAATATCCAAAATTAGCAGAAAGCAGTTTGTTCAGCCTAATAAAGTCAGACTCTAAATTTTCTTTCATACTTGATATAAAAGATATTTATATTCAAAATCCAGAATCATCAGCTTCTATCATTTTAGAAAAAATAGAAAATACAAGAATTAAAAATGTCTTTGGTGAAGCGTTGGTATCTGAAATCAAATTATCAGAAGACGACGCAATGTCAATGATTGAAGATTGTTTAGGATTAATTTCTCAAGCTGGCAATGAAAGAGAAGAAATTCTAAAAGAAAAGTATAATATGCAAGAGCTTACTTCTTCAGAAAAAAGAGAATTACAACAAATTATCTTAAAAAAAGATAGAATGTCGCAAGATGAAGCAGCTTTAATAAAAAATTTAAGCTCAAATTAGATTGATTTTTGCTAATCAATCCTTACATATAGGGGATAAGCTCGAGGTACAACTAATCCGTGGATAAATTAAATCAAAAAGGCTCAAGAATTGCAGAGCTAATCGAAAAAGGTAGAGAGCAAGGCTATCTAACTTATGCAGATGTTAATGATCACCTTCCAGATGATATTTCTGATCCAGATCAGGTAGATGAAATCATTGGAATGATCAATGATTTAGGTTTGCAAGTACATGAAACTGCGCCTGATGCAGATACTTTAATGCTTGCAGAATCGGAAAACTCTGATGATATTGCTTTAGAACAAGCTGCCGAAGCTCTTGCAGCTGTTGAAAACGAAACTGGAAGAACAACAGATCCAGTCCGTATGTATATGAGAGAAATGGGAACAGTTGATCTTTTGACTCGTGAAGGTGAAATAGAGATCGCTAAGAGAATTGAAGAAGGTATGAGGGATTTATTGAATGCAAGCGTTCATTACCCCAAGACAGTTGAGTATGTTCTAATTTATTGGCAACTTGTTAAAGATGGTGAAAAGAAAATTAATGATTTTTTAACAGGCTTCTTAGAAGAAATGGAAGAAGTACCTTCTGCCGGACCAGGCAGTCAAAGAGCAAAAGAAGAGGCTGAAGCTGCAGAATCATCAGATGATGAAACTCCATCAGGTCCTGATATGAAAGAACTGCAGAGGCGAATGACTAATCTTAAACGCCAATTTAATAAAACAACAAAGGTTATAGAAAAAAAAGGCAGACATTCTAAGGAAGCGAATGCAGAATTTAAAAAGCTTGGAGAAATTTTTAAATTCTTAAAATTTAGTCCAAGAATGTTTGATGATATTGCTGCAATTGCAAGACATGGATTGAATAGTCTAAGAGAAAAAGAAAAACTCATTCAAACTCAATTAGTTAAAAATGCTCGGATCCCAAGAAAAGACTTTTTGGTTATGTACCCAGAAAATTTAACAAAGGTGAGATGGGTTGATAGCTTGATGAAAGAAAAAAAATATAAAAAAGATCTTTTAGAAAAGGTAAAACAGGATGTTGTCATTGCTCAAAAAGATATTATAGAACTTGAAAATAAAGTTGGAATAAGTGTTAGAGAGATTAAAGAAATAAATAGAAATATGTCTATGGGTGAGACAAAAATGCGTCGTGCCAAAAAAGATATGGTCGAGGCTAACCTTAGATTAGTTATATCTATTGCAAAAAAATATACAAATCGAGGACTTCAGTTTTTAGATTTAATCCAAGAAGGAAATATTGGCCTAATGAAGGCGGTGGATAAATTTGAATATCGAAGAGGATATAAATTTTCTACTTATGCAACTTGGTGGATAAGGCAAGCAATAACAAGATCTATCGCTGATCAGGCTAGAACAATCAGAATACCGGTTCATATGATTGAAACTATTAATAAATTAAATAGAGTATCACGTCAAATGATGCAAGATATGGGCAGAGAACCAACTCCTGAGGAGCTGGGTAAAGAGCTTGACATGCCTGAGGATAAAGTTAGAAAAGTTCTTAAAATTGCAAAAGAGCCAATTTCTACAGAGACGCCAATTGGAGATGATGAGGATTCAAGTTTAGGTGATTTTATTGAGGATACAGTCATTGAGTCACCATTACAAAATGCTACTGAAGAAAGCTTACATTTTGCTACCGATGACGTACTTGCATCTCTTACAGCAAGGGAAGCCAAAGTTTTAAGAATGAGATTTGGAATAGGGATGAACACCGACCATACTCTTGAAGAAGTCGGTAAACAATTTGATGTTACAAGAGAAAGAATAAGACAGATAGAAGCAAAAGCTTTGCGAAAATTAAGACACCCCAGTAGGTCAAGTCATTTAAAAAACTTCTTAGACGAATAAATTTTTATTTCCAATTACCTTGTCTTCCTGAAAGATCCCAATTAATTCTGCTCCACATCAATTCTATTCTTCTTTCAATATATCTATTTGCAAAAAAAGTTGAATAATTTGATATAGGAAAGAATGCCTGAGACCCAAGACCATCAATAATCTTAATTATTAGTCTATTATCTTCCTTTTTAAGAACTAAATTATGTGGTATTAAATTTTTTGTAAAAACTAGATGAGTTCTTAACCAGACATGAAAGTCCTCTATTGATTCTTTAATTTCATCATTAAGTCCATTTTTAAAAAGATAACTTTCAAGTGTCTCTGCTATTTCAGTATCATTTCTTATGAGCTCAGTTTCTGATGCCATTCCAATAGTGGTTTCTGTCATTCCATGCCATTTTGCAAGATGTTTCCATAGGTTAGGATCATCTTTCTTTAAAGCTTTTTGAGTATAGGCTTTTTCTTCTCTTAGATTATCGTCAAAACTATTCTTTGATCTTAGCTTTTTATACCAAGGCTTATTCTTAATTATTTTTTCAAGCAATCCAGCATGAACTACTTTGAGGCACCTATTAGGGTTATCAGGATGAACAAAGCATTTCCTATTTCCACCTTTGGCAAACGGACTTATACCTTCAAGATTAATCATAATTAGATAATAGCCTATCAGTTTTATATGAAAAGTTTAAAGACTTCCTTAAATAATTAATTCTTATATAATTA